>NZ_JBEZDY010000006.1:182963-354240 GCF_040648555.1 Actinoplanes sp. NPDC049118 | reverse complement strand
GCGGCCCGATCGGTGAGATCGCAGGCGACGACCCGGCCGGGAAGCAGATCGGCGCCGGGCGCGTCCGGACCGCGCCGGCTGACCAGGACCAGGTCGGCACCCTTCGCCGCCAGATGACGGGCCAGCTCGGACCCGAGACCGCCGGTGCCGCCGGTGATCAGGACCGTGCCGCGCGGCGCCCACCGGCCGGACCCGGGCGCGTCGGAGCGGGCCAGGCGCGGCACGAGGGTGACGCCGTCGCGGACCGCGAACTGTGCCTCGTCGTCCGGCACCGCGTCCAGCCCGGTGGCGGTGTCGACAAGCAGGAACCGGTCCGGGTGCTCGGACTGTGCGGCGCGGACCAGGCCCCAGACGGCGGCCGCCGCGACGTCGCGGACCGGGTCGTCGTCGCCGGTGCTGACCGCGCCGTCGGTGACGAAGGCGAGCCTGGCGTCGCCGAACCGGTCGGTGGCGAGCCACCGCTGCACCAGTTCCAGCGCGCGGGCGGTGAGCGCGTGCGCGGAGGCGGCCGCGTCGCCGGTGTCCCCGGTGACCGGCACGAGGACCAGGTCGACGTCGCCGGGCAGGTCGTCCAGGGTGGTCGCGAGGGTGACCCGTCGTCCGGCGGGTGCCGTGCCGGCGGCGTTCCAGCGCAGGTCGAGCAGGGATCCGCGCGTCGCCTCGGCGCCGGTGACGGCCGCGGGCTCCCGCAGGGTCACCGACTCGACGGTGAGCACCGGCGTGCCGGCCGGGTCGGCGGCGGCGATCCGGTAGCGGTTCGCGCCGCGCCTGGTCAGCGTGGCCGACAGCGTGGTGGCGCCGGTGGCGTGCAGGGTGACGCCGGTGAACTCGGCGGGCTCGAGGTCGGAGTCGAGCAGGGCGGTCAGCAGCTCCGGGTGCAGGCAGAAGTACCCGGCGTCGCCGGCCAGGCCGTCCGGCAGGGTCGCCTCGACCGGGTCCGGTCCGAGCTCGCCGGGTTCGCCGCCGTCCGGTGCGAGGGTGCCGCGGGCGTGCTCGACCCAGCCGTCGTCGCCGCGGGAGTGGACGGCGACCGGCCGGGCACCGTCGTCGCCGGGCTCGCCGACGCGGACCTGCAGCGCCACCGCGGACTGCTCGGTGAGCGCGAGCGGCGCGCCGATCTCGAGGCGCTCGACGCGGTCGCAGCCGACGTGGTCACCCGCCCGGAGGGCGAGCTCCAGCCAGGTGGCGCCGGGTACCGTCTCGTGCTCGGCGAGCCAGGGGTGCACCCGCAGCGAGAGCAGGCCGGTGAGGATGACCTCGTCCGCGCCGGCGACCGGTACCGCCGCGCCGAGCAGCGGGTGGTGCGCGGCGCTCTGGCCGACCGAGGCGACGTCGCCGCCGGTGGAGGCGGGGCGCGGCCAGTAGCGCTCGTGCTGGAACGCGTACGTCGGCAGGGCGATCCGGCGGGCGCCCGGATACCAGGGTGTCCAGTCGATGTCGACGCCGTTCACGTGCAGGGCGGCCGCGGCGGCCAGCATCGCGTCGGCCTCGTCGCGGTCGCGGCGCAGCGTCGGCACCACCAACTCCGCGTCGATCAACGCACTGAGCACCGAATCCGGACCCACCTCGACCACCACGTCCACACCCATCGCGGCCACACCGTCAGCGAAACGCACCGTCTCACGCACATGCCGCACCCAGTACTCCGGATCCGTCACCAGATCCGTCCCGGACACCGTGGAAACCATCGACATGACCGGCTCATGGAACGCCAACTCCCGCACCACCTCACGGAAGCCGTCCAACATCGGATCCATCAACGCCGAATGGAACGCATGACTGACCACCAACCGCCGGGACCGCTCGAACCCGGCCGCATACGCCAGAACCAGCTCCTCAGGGCCCGACAACACCACCGCGTCCCGACCGTTCACCGCCGCGATCGACACCCCCGCCGGCAGATCGAGCTCATCCTCCCCGGCCTGCACCGCCACCATCACCCCACCAGCGGGCAACGCCTGCATCAACCGGCCCCGCGCCGCAACCAACACGCACGCATCCTCCAGCGACAGGACCCCGGCCACATGCGCGGCCGCGATCTCACCCACCGAATGACCACCCACGACATCCGGGCGCACGCCCCAGGACTCCAAGAGCCGGTAGAGCGCGACCTCGACGGCGAAGATGGCCGGCTGAGCATTGCCCGTCTGATCCAGGTCGTCCCAGTCGACATCACCCAGATGCGCGGTCACCGCGTCGAACGCCGCAGCGAAGACCGGGAACCGCGCGTACAGGCCGCGGCCCATGCCGGCGCGCTGCGAACCCTGACCGGAGAACATCACCCCGACTGTGCGATCGGAGGCCACCCCGCGGACGACCGTGTCGCCGGCCAGCACCGCGCGGTGCGGGAGCGCGGCCCGGGTGGTGGCGAGCGAGTACCCGACGTCGGACGGCTCCCCGGCGGCGGCGCGCACGCGGGCGATCTGCGCGTCGAGGCCGGCCGCGCTGCGCGCCGAGACCGGCAGCGGGATCGGGCCGGGCACCGGCGGGGCGACCGGGGGTGCGACAGGTGCCGCCTGCTCGATGATCACGTGCGCGTTCGTGCCGGAGATGCCGAACGACGACACACCCGCACGCCACGGCCGGTCCACCACCGGCCACGGCAGCGGTTCGGTGACCAGCCGGACCGCACCGGCCGTCCAGTCCACGTGCGTCGACGGCCGGTCCACGTGCAACGTCTGCGGCACCACACCGTGGCGCATCGCCATCACCATCTTGATGACCCCGGCCACACCCGACGCCGCCTGCGTGTGCCCGATGTTCGACTTCAACGCGCCCAGCAGCAGCGGAACCTCCCGATCCCGGCCATACGTCGCCAGCAACGCCTGCGCCTCGATCGGATCACCCAGAGTCGTGCCCGTGCCGTGTGCCTCGACCACGTCCACCTCGGCGGCGGAGAGTCCCCCGCTCGCCAGCGCCTGCCGGATCACCCGCTGCTGAGAGGGCCCGTTGGGCGCGGTCAGGCCGTTGGAAGCGCCGTCGGAGTTGACCGCGGATCCGCGCACGACCGCGAGGATCTCGTGGCCGTTGGCCTGCGCGTCGGAGAGCCGCTCGACGACCAGCACGCCGACGCCCTCGGCCCAGCCGGTGCCGTCGGCCGCGTCCGCGAACGCCTTGCAGCGGCCGTCGGGTGCCAGGCCGCCCTGCTTGGTGAAGCCGGTGAAGCTGGTCGGCGTGGACATCACGGTGACGCCACCGGTCAGGGCCAGGTCGCACTCCCCCGCGCGCAGCGCCTGCGCGGCCAGGTGCAGCGCGACAAGCGACGAGGAGCACGCCGTGTCCACGGTGACCGCCGGGCCCTCCAGGCCGAGCGTGTACGAGATCCGGCCCGAGATGACGCTGGTGGCCAGGCCGGTGCTGGCGTGGCCCTCGACGTCCTCCCGCGAGTTCATCACCAGCTGCGTGTAGTCCTGGCCGCCCGCGCCGACGAAGACGCCGGTGCGGCTGCCGGCGAGGCGTTCCGGGTCGATGCCGGCCCGCTCGACGGCCTCCCAGCTCGTCTCCAGCAGGAGCCGCTGCTGCGGGTCCATGGCGAGCGCCTCCCGCGGGGAGACGCCGAAGAAGCCGGCGTCGAAGTCGCCGACGGCGCGCAGGAATCCGCCGTACCGGGTGGCGCTCGTGCTGCGCCGGTCCGGGCCGGTGGCGAACAGCGACCGCAGGTCCCAGCCGCGGTCCTCGGGGAACCCGGTGATCCCGTCGCGGCCGCCGGCGACCAGGTCCCACAGCTCGTCCGGCGAGGCGACGCCGCCGGGCAGCCGGCAGGCCATGCCGACGATGACGACCGGGTCGTCGCCGGCGCCGGCGCGGACCGTGGCGGGCTCGTCGGCGTGCTCGTCCAGGAGGTCCGCGACGATCCGGCCGGCCAGCGCGGCCGGGGTCGGGTGGTCGAAGACCATGGTGGCCGGCAGGCGCAGGCCGGTCACGGCGGCCAGCCTGTTGCGCAGCTCGACCGCGGTCAGCGAGTCGAAGCCGAGGTCACGGAACTCGCGCCGGGCGTCGACCGCGGACGCGGAGGCGTGGCCGAGCACCGCCGCCGCCTCGGTGCGGACCAGGTCGGTGACGAACCGCTGCCGCTCACCGGGTTTCCGGGCGAGCAGCCGCCCGGCGAGCGCGGCGAGGGCCGCGTCGCCGCCGGGACCGGCGGCGGCGACCCGCCGGCCGGCCCGGATCAGGCTGCGCAGCACCGGCGGCACGATCGGCATCGGCGCGCCGGACGACGGCATGCTGACCGGCATCAGGTACGACTCGTCGACGGCGACGGCCGCGTCGAACAAGGCGAGTCCCTGCTCGACCGTGAGCGGCGGCATGCCGGCCGCGGAGATGCGGCGCAGCTCCGCGTCGCCCAGGGTCGCCGTCATGCCGGCGCCGGATGCCCAGGCCGGCCACGCGAGGGACTGCGCGGGCAGGCCGCGGGACCTCCGGTACCCGGCGAGCGCGTCCAGGAAGACGTTGCCCGCCGCGTAGTTGGCCTGCCCGGCGCTGCCCATCACGCCGGAGGTGGAGGAGAACAGCACGAACGCGTCCAGGTTCGCGGTGGCCGCGTGCAGGTTCCAGGCGGCGTCGACCTTCGGCGCGAGAACCGCGTCGAGGCGCTCGGGGGTCAGCGCGGTGACGACGCCGTCGTCCAGGACGCCGGCGGTGTGTATGACCGCGCTCAGCTGCGGGATGCCCGCCACCAGGGCGTCGACCGCGGCCCGGTCGGTCAGGTCGCAGGCGACGACCCGGCCCGGGAGCCGGTCCGCGCCGGGAGCGTCGGGACCGCGGCGGCTGACCAGGACCAGGTCGGCACCCTTCGCGGCCAGGTGCCGGGCCAGCTCCGAGCCGAGGCCTCCGGTGCCGCCGGTGATCAGCACCGTCCCGCGCGGCGTCCACGGTTCGGCGCCCGTCGCGTCGGCACGGGCGAGCCGCGGCACCAGGACCCGGCCGTCGCGGACCCGGAACTCGGTGTCGCCGGCGGCCAGGAAGCCCGCGAGCGGCGGCAGCTCGCCGTCCGTGTCGGCCAGCACGAACCGGCCCGGGTGCTCCGCCCCGGCGGAGCGGACCAGGCCGTGCACCGCGGCGGCGGCCAGGTCGCCGGCGCGGGTGACGATCAGCAGGCGACCGTCGCGCTCCTCGCTCAGCCACTTCTGGACCGTCGCGAGCGCGGCGGCGGTGAGGCGGCGGGTCTCGGCGGGAACGTCGTCGCCCTCGGACGCGAAGGTCGCCGCGACGAGCGTGACCTCCGGGCCCTCGACGGGCTCGGCGGCGACCCAGTCCAGGCGCAGCAGCGAACCGGTCGCCTTCGCGGCGCCGGCGGGCGCCCCGAGGGTGACACCGCGCGCGGTGAGCACGGGCTCGCCGGCCGGGTCGACGGCGGCGATCTCCACGGTGTCGTCGCCGGTCGGGGTGATCCTTGCGTGGATCGTGGTGGCGGCCGAGGCGTGCAGCGTGACATCGCGCCAGGCGATCGGCCGCCGGTCGCCGGCGAAGAGCCGGTCGAGCAGGTCGGGGCTGACGCCGTACGCGCCGGGCTCCGCGACGGTGAACTCGGCGGTGTCGTCGCCGGCCGGCAGGGCGCCGGTGCGGTGGTCGTCCAGGGTGCCGTGCGCGTTGCGGACCCACTCGCCGCCGGCCACCCGCGACGAGCAGGTGATCGTCCGGCTGCCGTCGACGGCCGCGCCGACGTGGACCTGGATCGCGGCCGGCCCGTCCAGCGCGGCGGTGATCTCGAGGTCGCGCACGTGCGGCATGCCGACCTCGTCGCCGGCCCGGAAGGCGAGCTCCAGCCAGGCGGTGTCGCTCAGGGCGGGTACCAGGCCGGTGAGGACCGTCTCGTCGGTGCCGGCCAGGGCGACCGCGGCGCTGAGCAGCGGGTGCCGGGCGGCGACGAGCCCGGCCGAGGCCACGTCGGCGGCGCCCGCCGGTGCGGGCCAGTAGTGCTCGTGCTGGAACGCGTACGTCGGCAGGGTGACCCGGTGGCCGCCGGCGAACCAGGCGCTCAGGTCCACCGGGACGCCCGCGGTCCAGAGCCGCCCGATCGCGATCGCGGCGGCGGTCTGCTCGTCGCGGTCGCGGCGCAGGGTCGGCACCACGACGTCGGCCTCGATCAGCGAGGCGAGCACCGAGTCGGGCCCGGCCTCGACGAAGGTGTCGACACCCGCCGCGCGCATCGCCTCGATGCCGTCGGCGAAGCGGACCGTCTCGCGGACGTGCCGCACCCAGTAACCCGGGTCGGTGAACAGGTCGGTCTCGACCCGCCCGGTGACGTTCGAGACCAGCGGCGTGGCCGGCGGGTGGAACGCGATCCCGGCGAGGGCGGCGCGGAAGTCCGCCAGCATCGGATCCATCAGCGCGGAGTGGAACGCGTGGCTGACGTTGAGGCGCCGGGTGCGCCCGAAACGGGACGCCGCGGCCGCCACCGCGGCCTCCGTACCGGAAAGGACGACGGAGTCGGGGCCGTTGATCGCCGCGACCGAGACGCCGTCGGCGGGCTCCACCGCCGACGGGTGCGCCCGCACGGCGATCATCGCACCGCCCGCGGGCAGCGCGGCCATCAGCCGGGCGCGCGCGGTGACCAGCGCACACGCATCCTGCAGGGAAAGCACCCCGGCGACGTGCGCGGCGGTGATCTCGCCGACGGAGTGTCCGCCGAGGATCGCCGGACGCACGCCCCACGACTCGAGGAGGCGGTACAGGGCGACTTCGACGGCGAAGATGGCCGGCTGGGCGTTGCCCGTCTGATCGAGGTCGTCCCAGTCGACGTTCAGGTGGGCGGTCGCCGCGTCGAAGGCGTCCCGGAAGACCGGGAACCGCTCGTACAGGCCGCGGCCCATCCCGGCGTGCTGCGAGCCCTGTCCGGAGAAGACCACGCCGACGGTGCGGGCGGCGGCCTCGCCGCGGACGACCGCGTCGCCGATCAGCGCGGCCCGGTACGGGAACGCGGTACGCCGGCCGAGCGAGAAGCCCACGTCCACCGGGGAGGCGTCGGCGGCGCGCACGGCCGCGATCTGCGCCTCGAGGGCGGCCCCGGTGCGCGCGGACACCGGCAGCGGAACGATCGCCGGCGCCGACGGCTCCGACGTCTCGGCGCTCACCTGCTCGACGATGACGTGCGCGTTGGTGCCGCTGATGCCGAACGACGAGACACCCGCCCGCCACGGCCGGTCGTGCCGGGGCAGCGGCGTCGCGCCGGTGGCCAGCCGCACCGCGCCGGACGCCCAGTTCACCCGGGACGACGGCTGCGCCGCGTGCAGGGTCGCCGGCACCACGCCGTGCCGCAGGGCGAGCACCATCTTGATCACGCCGGCGACGCCGGCCGCCGCCTGGGTGTGCCCGATGTTCGACTTGATCGAGCCGAGCAGCAGCGGCACCTCCCGGTTCTGGCCATACGCGGCCAGCACCGCGTTCGCCTCGATCGGATCGCCGAGCGGGGTACCGGTGCCGTGCCCCTCGACCACGTCCACGTCGGCCGGCCGCAGCCCGGCGCTGCGCAGCGCCTGCTGGATCGCGCGCTGCTGCGCGGGCCCGTTCGGCGCGGTGAACCCGTTGGAGGCGCCGTCGGAGTTGACCGCCGATCCGCGGATCACCGCGAGGACCTCGTGCCCGTTGTGCTCGGCGTCGGAGAGCCGCTCCAGCACCAGCAGGCCGACTCCCTCGGCCCAGCCGGTGCCGTCCGCGCCGTCCGCGTAGGCCTTGCAGCGCCCGTCGCGGGCCAGGCCGCCCTGCCGGCTGAACTCCATCAGGGAGCCCGGGGTCGACATCACGTTCACGCCGCCGGCCAGGGCCAGGGTGCACTCGGAGTTGCGCAGCGCCTGCGCGGCCAGGTGCAGCGCGACCAGCGACGACGAGCACGCCGTGTCCACGGTCAGCGACGGCCCCTCCAGGCCCAGGGTGTAGGACACCCGGCCGGAGACCGCGCCGGCCGCGATGCCGGTTCCGATGTCGCCGGTGGCGTCGCCGACGTCGCGGACCAGCAGGTACGCGTAGTCCTGCCCATTGGTGCCCACGTAGACACCGGTCGGGCTGCGCCGCAACGACGCCGGGTCGATGCCGGCCGACTCGAGGGCCTCCCAGGAGGTCTCCAGCAGCAGCCGCTGCTGGGGGTCCATGGTGACCGCCTCGCGCGGCGAGATGCCGAAGAACCCGGCGTCGAAGCCGGACACGCCGTCCAGGAAGCCGCCCTCCTGGCTGACCTGCGTGCCGCGGGCGTCCACCCCCGCCTCGCGCAGGGCGTCCAGGTCCCAGCCGCGGTCGGCCGGGAACCCGCCGATGGCGTCGCCGCCGTCGATCAGCAGCCGCCACAGGTCCTCGGGCGACCGGACCCCGCCCGGGTACCGGCAGCTCATCCCGACGATCGCGATCGGCTCGGTGCGGTCGGCGACCAGCTGCTGGTTCTGCCGGCGCAGCCGCTCGGCCTCCTTGACCGACGCGCGCAGCGCCTCGACGACCCGGTCACTGGGCGAGGTCATGCGTCTCCCTGCTCCTTGAGCGCCGCCTGGACGAGACCGTCGACGTCCATCGCGTCGATCGAGTCGTCGTCGAGGGACGCCGCTGCGTTGGCGGTGCGGCCGGCCAGCCTCATCAGCGGCTCGAGGACGCCGATCTCGCGCAGCCGGTCCAGCGGGACGGTGGCGAGCACGGCCCGGAGCGCGGACTCGTCGTCGCCGGCCGGCGGGCCCGCGAACAACGACTCGAGGACGTGCTCCGCGAGCGCGGCCGGCGTGGGGTGGTCGAAGACCAGCGTGGACGGCAGGTCCAGCCCGGTCGCCGCGTTCAGCTGGTTGCGCAGCTCGACCGCGCTGAGCGAGTCCAGGCCGTAGTCCCGGAACGCCTTCTCCTCGCCGACCGCGGTGACGTCGGACAGGCCGAGCGTCTCGGCGGCGAGCCGGCGGACCAGGCCGACCACCTCGGCGGGCCGTTCCCCGGCCGGCAGCGCGGCCAGCCGGGCCGTCAGGTCGGCGCCGGCGGCGACGACCGCGGCGTCGGCGGCGGTCACGGCGTCGTAGCCGGGCAGCTCTACCAGCAGCCGGGTCGGCCGGGCCGCGGTGAAGGCCCGGATGAACGGCTGCGGGTCGACGTCGGCGACCAACGCGACCGGTTCGGGCGCGAGCACGACCTGGCGCAGCGCGGTGACCGCGAGGTCCGGGTCGAGCGGCCTGATGCCGGTGCGCCGGGCCGCCACCGCCGCGCGGGTGTCCGCGGCCATCCCGCCGCCGGCCCAGGCGCCCCAGGCCACCGAGGTGGCCGGGAGGCCGCGGCCGCGCCGTTGCTCGGCGAGCGCGTCCAGCACGGCGTTGGCGGCGGCGTAGTTGGCCTGGCCGGGGTTGCCGACCGCGGCGGACGCCGAGGAGAACAGCGCGAACACGGCCAGGTCGAGGCCGGCGGTGAGCTCGTCGAGCAGCAACGCCGGGGTGACCTTGGCCCGGAACACCGTCGCGAACTGTGCCGCGGTGAGCCCGTCGAGGACGCCGTCGTCCACCACCCCCGCGGCGTGTACGACCGCGGTCAGGTCCGGGATGGCGTCGATCACCGCGGCCAGTCCGGCCCGGTCGGCCGCGTCGCAGGCCGTGATCGTGACCCGCTCGCCCAGCTCGGCGGCGAGCTCGGCCGCGCCGGGCGCGTCCGGGCCGCCGCGGCTGAGCAGCACCAGGTGCCGGGCGCCGGCCGCGGCGAGCCGCCGGGCGACCCGGGCACCGAGGGCGCCGGTGCCGCCGGTGATCAGGACCGTGCCGTCCGGGTCCCACTCGCGGGCCGGGCGTTCCGGCACCGCGGCGAGGCGGCGGCCGAAGACCGCGGCGGACCGGACGGCGACCTGGTCCTCGCCCTGCGGGTCGGCCAGCACCGCGGCGAGGCGGTTGGCCGCGCCGGCGTCGAGCGTCTCCGGCAGGTCGATCAGGCCGCCCCAGCGCTGCGGGTGCTCCAGCGCGGCGACGCGACCGAGACCGTGCACGCCGGCCTGAAGCGCGCCGGGCACCGGCTCGCCCGGGTGTACGGCGACCGCGGCGCGCGTGGCGCACCACAGCGGCGCGGTGACGCCCGCGTCGCCGAGCGCCTGCAGCAGCGCGGCGGTCAGCAGGACGCCGGCCGGGACGCCGCCGGTGCGGTCCTCGGCGAGGGCCAGCAGCGACAGCACGCCGGCGACGTCGCGGCCGCCGATGTGCTCGCGCAGCCGCGCCGCGATGCCGTCCCGCTCCGCGGCGCCGATCTCGACGCAGGTCGCGCCGGCGCCGAGCGCGGCGACCACGCCGGCGACCCACGCCTCGGCGCCGGTGCCGGCCGGGATGACCACGATCCAGGTGGCGGTCGGCGGGCCGCCGGCCGCCCGGTTCAGCGGCCGCCAGGCGATCTGCTGCCGCCAGCCGTCCATGGTGGACTGGGTGGCGCGGCGGCGGCGCCAGTCCGACAGCGCCGGCAGGACCCGGGCGAGCGAGTCGCCGTCCACGCCGAGGGTGCCGGTGAGCGCGTCGAAGTCCTCGTTCTGCACGACCGACCAGAACTCGGCGTCGGCCGCGTCGACCGCCTTCGCCGCCGGGCGCGGCTCGGGCCAGAACCGCCGGCGCCGGAAGGCGTAGGTCGGCGCGTCGGCGCGCCGGGCGGCGGTGCCGGCGAAGAACGCCGCCCAGTCCGGCGTGGTGCCGGCGGCGTGCAGCGCGGCCAGGGCGTGCACCAGGGCGGCCTCGTCACCGCGGTCCTTGCGGAGCACCGGCACGATGACCGCGTCCGGCGCGCTGTCCCGGGCCATCGCGCTGAGCACGCCGTCCGGGCCGATCTCGACGAACGTGGTGACGCCGAGCGAGGTCAGCGCGCCGACCGCGGCGGCGAAGCGCACCGTCTCGCGGACGTGCCGCACCCAGTACGCCGGGTCGGCGACGAGAGCGGCGTCGGCCACGTCGCCGGTCAGGCCGGAGACGAGCGGAATCGCCGGTGCGGCGTACGACACGGTGGCGGCGACCCGGCCGAACTCCTCGAGCATGGCGTCCATATGAGCCGAGTGAAATGCATGGCTGACCCGCAAATGCCTAGTCTTGCGCCCGTCGGCGGAGAATCCGGCCGCGATGGCGTCCACCTCGGCGGCGTCACCGGCGATGACGACGGCGCCGGGGCCGTTGACCGCGGCGATCGCCACGCCCGGGGTGAGCCGGGCGCCGGCCTCCCGCTCGGTCGCCTCGAGGGCCGCCATCGCCCCGCCCGGCGGCAGGGCCTGCATGAGCCGGGCCCGCGCCGAGACCAGCCGCACCGCGTCGTCCAGGGAGAAGACGCCGGCCACGTGCGCGGCGGCCAGCTCGCCGATCGAGTGCCCGGCGAGGTGGTCCGGCCGTACGCCGAGGGACTCGACCAGGCGGAACAGCGCCACCTCGACGGCGAACAGGGCGGGCTGGGTCCAGCCGGTCTCGTCCAGGGCCTCCGCGTCGTCGCCCCAGACCACCTCGCGCAGCCCGTCGAAGTGCGCGCACACCTCGTCGAACGCCGCGGCGAACACCGGGAACCGCCCGTACAGCTCGCGGCCCATCCCCAGACGCTGCGCGCCCTGCCCGGAGAACAGGAACGCGGTGCCGCCGGGCCTGGCGGTGCCGCGCACGACGCGGGCGGACGGCGTGCCGTCGATCAGCGCGGCCAGGCCGTCGTGCAGTTCGCCGGCGGTGGCGGCGAGGACGACGGCGCGGTGCTCGAAGTGCGTGCGGGCGCTGAGCGTGCGGGCCAGGTCGGCCGGTGCGATGCCGGTGTCGAGCAGGCGGCGGGCCTGATCGGCGACGGCCTCCCGGACCGGCGCGGAGATCGGCACCGCGACGACCGGCGGCGTGCCTGCCCCGGTCGTCTCCGGCTCCTCGGCGGGTTGTTCGAGGATGACGTGCGCGTTGGTGCCGCTGGCGCCGAACGCCGAGATGCCGGAGCGCCGCGGCCGGTCCACCGCGGGCCAGGCCGTGGCCGCGGAGAGCAGCGACACCGCGCCCGCGGTCCAGTCGACGTGTGCCGAGGGGCGGTCCAGGTGGAGCGTTCTCGGCAGCGTTCCGTGCCGCATCGCCATGATCATCTTGATCACGCCGGCCACGCCGGACGCGGCCTGGGTGTGCCCGATGTTCGACTTCAGCGCGCCCAGCAGCAGCGGGGTCTCCCGGTCGCGGCCGTACGTGGCGAGCAGCGCCTGCGCCTCGATCGGATCGCCGAGCGAGGTGCCGGTGCCGTGCGCCTCCACCGCGTCCACGTCGGCGGCGCGCAGCCCCGCCTGCGCCAGCGCGCGCCGGATGACCCGCTGCTGCGACGGCCCGTTCGGCGCGGTGATCCCGTTGGAGGCGCCGTCGGAGTTGACCGCCGATCCGCGCAGCACGGCGAGCACGGTGTGGCCGCGGGTCCTCGCGTCGGACAACCGCTCGACCACGAGCATGCCGACCCCCTCGGACCAGCCGGTGCCGCCCGCGGAGTCGGAGAACGCCCGGCAGCGGCCGTCGGTGGCGAGCGCGCCCATCTCGCCGAACTCGACGAAGCCCACCGGGGTCGACATCACGGTGACGCCGCCGGCCAGCGCGATCGAGCATTCGCCGGCCCGCAGCGCCTGCGCGGCCAGGTGCAGCGCGACCAGCGACGAGGAGCAGGCGGTGTCCACGGTGACCGACGGCCCTTCCAGGCCGAGCGTGTAGGAGACCCGGCCGGCGAGCAGGCTGGCCGACTGCGCCGTCTCGACATGGCCGACGTGGCCGAGGTCGGGACGGTAGTCGCCGCTGCCGCCGCCGACGAAGACGCCGGCGTCGCCGCCGCGCAGCCCGGCCGGGTCGATGCCGGCCCGCTCGAGGGCCTCCCACGACGCCTCGAGCAGGATCCGCTGCTGCGGGTCCAGGACGATCGCCTCGCGCGGCGAGATGCCGAAGAACTCCGGGTCGAAGTCGGCGACGTCGTAGAGGAATCCGCCGTTGCGGGTGACGCTGCGGCCCCGGCCGTCGGCGTCGCCGTGTGCGAGCCGGTCCAGGTCCCAGCCGCGGTCGGTCGGGAAGTCACCGATCGCGTCGACCTCGTCGAGCATCAGCCGCCAGAGGTCCTCGGGCGAGCGGACGTCGCCCGGGTACCGGCAGGCCATGCCGACGACGACGATCGGGTCGCCGGCGACGCCCGGCGCCGGGGCCGGGGTCGCCACGTCGGCGTCCCCGGCGAGCTCGGCGCGCAGGAACCCGGCCAGGGCCTGCGGTGTCGGGTAGTCGAAGACCAGCGTGGCGGGCAGGGCCAGCCCGGTCGCGGCGGCCAGCTGATTGCGCAGGTCCACCGCGGTCAGCGAGTCGAAGCCCAGGTCGCGGAACGGCTGGTCGGCCGGCACGGCGTCCGGGTCCGGGTGGCCGAGCACGGCGGCGGCCTCGGCGCGCACCAGGGCGAGCAGCCGCGCGGTGTCGAGCCGCGCGACCGCCGCCGCTCCGATCGCGGGTGCGGGCTTCGCCACCCGGGCCTCGGGCAGGTCGGCGAAGAGCCGCGCGGGCCGGGTACGGGTGAAGGCCGGCGCGAACCGCTCCCACACCACGTCCGCGACGGTGACCGACTCCCCGGCCGAGCGGGCGAGCGCGGTCAGCGCCTTGGCCGGGTCCATCGCCGGCAGGCCGTTGACGCGCAGATGCGCGGCGAGGTCGTCCGAGCCGGCCCCGGCCCAGGCGCCCCAGGACACCGCGATGGCGTGCGGGTGCCCGGCGGCGACCGCGTCGACGTAGGCGCCGGCGGCCGCCGGGCCGGGCTGGCCCGCGATGCCCCAGACACCGGCTATGGAGGCGAACAGGATGACCCGCTCCGCGGCGTGCAGGACGCCGTCGAGCTGGCCGCGCAGGGCGCCGACGACGGCGGCCGGGTCGTCGCCGTGGGCGCCGCCCTCGGCCACGAAGAGCACGGCGTCCGGCGCGAGGCCGTCCAGCGAGGGTGCGACGGTGAGCTCGACGCCCGCCGCGGCCAGGTCGGCGCGCAGCGCCTCGTCGTCGCCCTCGCCGACGATGACGACGTGGTCCGCGCCGTGCGCGGCGAGCCACCGGGCGGCGGGCACCCCGAAACCGGACAGGCCGCCGGTGACCGCGACCGTGCCGGCCGGCCGCCACGCGGGTCCGTCGGCGGCATCGCGGACCAGGCGGCGGGCGTACACGCCCGAGGCGCGGACCGCGATCTGGTCCTCGTCGCCGAGGACCAGCCGGGCCAGGGTCCGCTCGTCCAGGGTCTCGGGCAGGTCGATGAGGCCACCCCAGTTGGCCGGGTGGTCCAGGGCGGTGACCCGGCCGACACCCCAGATCGCGGCCTGTCCGGGGTCGGCGGCCGGCTCGCCACGGCCGACCGAGACGCCGCCGCGGGTCACACACCAGAGCGGCGCGGTGACGCCGGCCCGGTCGAGCGTCGCGGCAAGCTCGTGCGGCCAGCCGGCCAGGACGGACACGACCTGGTCGTGGTGGCCGGCCGGCAGCGGCGCGCCCGCGGTGACGGCGTCGCCGCCGAGGGCCGCGGCGACCGCGGCGACCCAGGGGTCGTCGCCGCCGGGGACGATGACCAGCCGCCGGCCGGGCGTCGCGGCCGGGGTGACCGGGCGCCAGGTGATCCGGTAGCGCCACGCCGGCTCGTCGTGGCGGTCCCGCCAGGCGGTCAGCGCGGCCAGGTCGCCGCCGTCCACGGCGGCCCAGAATTCGGCGTCCGGGCCGGGCCGGGCGGCCGGGGCCGGCTCGGGCCAGTAGCGCTCGCGCTGGAACGCGTAGGTAGGCAGCGGGACGCGCCGCGCGCCCGTCCCGGCGAACAGCGCCGGCCAGTCCACGCCGACGCCGGCCACGTGCAGCCGGGCCAGCGCGGTGACGAGCGCGGTCTCGTCGTCGCGGTCGCGCCGCAGCGTCGGCACGACCAGGTCGGTGTCGTCGCCGATCTGCGAGGCCAGCACGCTGTCCGGGCCGACCTCGACGAAGGCGTCGACGCCAAGCCCCCGCATGGCCTGCACGGCATCGGCGAAGCGGACCGTCTCGCGGACGTGGCGCACCCAGTACGCCGGTTCGGTGAACAGGTCCGTCTCGACCCGCCCGGTGACGCCCGAGACGAGCGGCACGGCGGGCCGGTTCAGCGTCAGCCCCGCCACCACCTCGCCGAACCCGGCAAGCATCGGATCCATCAGCGCCGAGTGGAACGCGTGGCTGACCGCGAGCTTCCGGGTGCGTTCGAAGCGCGACGCCAGCGCCATGACCGGCTCGTCGAGACCGGACAACACCACCGAGTCCGGGCCGTTCACCGCCGCGATCGACACACCGTCGGTCACCACGACGTCCGACTCCGCGGCCTGTACCGCGACCATCACCCCGCCGGCGGGCAACGCCTGCATCAGCCGCCCGCGCGCCGCGACCATCGCGCACGCGTCCTGCAGGGACAGGACCCCGGCGACATGCGCGGCCGCGATCTCACCCACCGAATGCCCACCCACGACCTCCGGGCGCACACCCCACGACTCCAGCAGCCGGTACAGCGCCACCTCGACCGCGAAGATCGCCGGCTGGGCGTTGCC
The DNA here is from genome assembly GCF_040648555.1 of Actinoplanes sp. NPDC049118. Lineage (NCBI taxonomy): Bacteria > Bacillati > Actinomycetota > Actinomycetes > Micromonosporales > Micromonosporaceae > Actinoplanes > Actinoplanes sp. NPDC049118. Next base: position 338,771 of record NZ_JBEZDY010000006.1, on the reverse strand, counting down.
CGTCTGATCCAGGTCGTCCCAGTCGACATCACCCAGGTGCGCGGTCACCGCGTCGAACGCCGCCGCGAACACCGGGAACCGCGCATACAGACCGCGGCCCATGCCGGCGCGCTGCGAACCCTGACCGGAGAAGAGGATGCCGACGGCGTGGTCGGCGGCGGTGCCGCGCACGACGGTGTCGCCGATCAGCACCGCCCGCCGCGCGAACGCGGCCCGGTCCAGCAGCGAGTACCCGACGTCCACCGGGGACAGGCCCGCCGCGGCCGCGCGGATCCGCTCGATCTGCGCCTCCAGCGCGGCGTCGCCGCGCCCGGAGACGAGCCACGGCACCAGCGCCGGCGTGACCGTCGCCGGCGGCGCGGCGCCGATCGCGGTGCCCTGCTCGAGGATGACGTGCGCGTTGGTGCCGCTGACCCCGAACGCGGACACGCCGGCCCGGCGCGGGTGGCCGGACTCGGGCCAGTCGCGCGCCCGGTCGACGAGTTCGAGCGCGCCGGAGGACCAGTCGACGCGGCGGGAGGCGGTGTCCGCGTGCAGCGTCCTCGGCATGGTGCCGTGCCGCATCGCCATGACCATCTTGATGATCCCGGCCATGCCGGCCGCGGCCTGGGTGTGGCCCAGGTTGGACTTGACCGAGCCGAGCAGCAACGGCGCCCGCCGGTCCCGGCCGTACGCGGCGATCAGCGCGCCGGCCTCGATCGGGTCGCCGAGCGTGGTGCCGGTGCCGTGCGCCTCGACCGCGTCCACGTCGGCGGGTGCCAGGCGGGCGGCGGCCAGCGCGGCGCGGATGACCCGCTGCTGTGCGCGCCCGCTCGGGGCGGTGAGGCCGTTGGAGGCCCCGTCGGAGTTGACCGCGGTGCCGCGGACCACGCCGAGGATCTCGTGCCCGTGGCGGATCGCGTCCGAGCGGCGCTCCAGGACGATGACGCCGGCCCCCTCGGACCAGGCGGTGCCGTCCGCGCCGTCGCCGAACGCCTTGCAGCGGCCGTCGGGTGCGAGGCCGCCCTGCGCGCTGAACTCGACGAAGGCGTCCGGGCTGGACATCACCGACGCGCCGCCGGCCAGCGCCAGGGTGCACTCGCCGGCGCGCAGCGCCTGCACCGCCAGGTGCAGCGCGACCAGCGACGAGGAGCAGGCGGTGTCGACGGTGACGGCCGGTCCCTCCAGCCCGAGCGTGTAGGAGACCCGGCCGGACATCACGCTGGCGGTGTTGCCGGTGGCCACGTGGCCCCGCACGTCGGCGGTGCCCCGGCGCAGCATCGTCAGGTAGTCCTGGCCGTTGGTGCCGACGAAGACGCCGGTGGCCGAGCCGCGCAGCCCGGTCGGGTCGATGCCGGCCCGCTCGAGCGCCTCCCAGCTGGTCTCCAGCAGCAGCCGCTGCTGCGGGTCCATGGCCATCGCCTCGCGCGGCGAGATGCCGAAGAACGGCGCGTCGAACCGGCCGGCCCCGTCCAGGAAGCCGCCTTCCGCGGTGGCGGACGCGCCCCGGGCGAGGGCGTCGGAATCCCAGCCGCGGTCGGCGGGGAAGCCCGCGATGGCGTCGGCGCCGTCGGCGAGCAGCCGCCACAGGTCCTCGGGCGTCTCCACGCCGCCGGGGAACCGGCAGCCCATGCCGACGATGACGATCGCGTCGTCGGTGACGTCCACGGCGGCGACCGCGGGCGCCTCGACGTCGGCGAGCGTTCCGGAGAGCCGGGCGAGCAGGTGGTCGGCCAGGTCCGTCGGGGTCGGATGGTCGAAGACAAGCGTGGCGGGCAGGGTCAGCCCGGTCGCGGCGGCCAGGCTGTTGCGCAGCTCCAGGATGGTCAGCGAGTCGAAACCCAGGTCGGAGAAGGCCTGGTCGGTGCCGACACCGCTGCGGTCGGGGTGGCCGAGCACCGCGGCCGCGCTGGCGCGTACCAGGTCGAGCACGGAGCGGGCCCGGGCCTGGTCGGAGAGGCCCGCCAGCCGGTCCCGCAGCTCGGCGCTGCCCGCGGGCGCGGCGGTCGCGGCCCGACGGACCTCCGGCAGGTCGGCGAGCAGCGCGCCGGGGAAGACCGCCGCGTACCGCTGCCAGTCCACGTCGGCCACGGTGACGGCGACGTCCTCGCGCTCGACGGCCTGCTCGAGCGCCGCGACGGCCAGCCCGGGCGGCATCGGCGCGAATCCGCCGCGCCTGACGCGCTCCTCCACCTCGGCGCCGGCGGCCATGCCGGCCTCGGCCCACGGACCCCAGGCCACCGCGGTCGCCGGCAGACCCAGCGAGCGACGGTACGCGGCGAACGCGTCCAGCCAGGCGTTGGCGGCCGCGTAGTTGCCCTGCCCGGCCGCGCCGAGCACCCCGGCGGTCGACGAGAACAGCACGAACGCGGTCGCCTCGGTGGCCAGCTCGTGCAGGTTGCGGGCGGCGTCGACCTTGGCACGCCACACCGCGGCGAAGCGGTCCGGGGTGAGCGCGGCGACCACGCCGTCGTCGACCACGCCCGCGGCGTGGAAGACGCCGGTGACGGTGTGGCCGTCGAGGACGGCGGCCAGCGCGTCGCGGTCGGCCGCGTCGCACGCCACGATGGTCGCCCGCGGGCCCAGCTCGGCGGCCAGCTCGGCGGCGCCCGGCGCCTGCGGGCCGCCGCGGCTGAGCAGCAGCAGGTGCCCGGCGCCGCGGGCGGCCAGGCGGCGCGCCACGTGCGCGCCGATGCCCCCGGTGCCGCCGGTGATCAGGGTGGTGCCGCCGGTCAGGTCGAGCGGCCCGGACGCGGCCGCGCCGCCGGCCGGGGCGTGCACGAGCCGCCGGGCGTAGCTCGCGTTGGTCCGGACGGCCAGCTCGCCGCCGGCGAAGCTGAGCCGGCCGGCCGCCGCCGGGTCGAGGTCGATGAGGCCGCCCCAGCGGTCCGGGTGTTCGAGCGCGACGACGCGGCCGAAGCCCTGGATCGCGGCCTGGTCCGGGTCCGGCGCCGGGTCGGAGTCCGTCGCCGCGACGGCCCGGTTGGTGACGATCCAGAGCGGCGCGGTGATGCCGGCGTCGCCGAGCGCCTGCACGGCCGCCGCCGTGGTGACCACGTCGCCGAGGAGCGAGACGACTCCGTTGACCTCGATGCCGGCCAGCCGCGCGGCGAGCGCGGCGCGGTCCGGGCTCGCGACGGTCACGGCGGTGGCGCCCAGCGCGGTGACCACCTCGCCGGTGTCGCCCGGCGCGACCAGGGCGAGCCACGGGCCGCCGAGGGTCTCCGCGCCGGTGACCGGCGACCAGGCGATCCGGTAGCGCAGCCCGTTGAGGGTGGACGCCTCCTCGCGGCGGCGCCGCCACGAGGTGAGCGTCTGCCGGGTTGGCTCGTCCAGGGGCACGTCGCCGTTCTCCACGGCGGCCCAGAACTCGGCGTCGACGGTGACCGCCAGGTCCGCGGGCTCGGGCCAGAACCGCTGCCGCTGGAACGGATAGGTCGGCAGGTCCACCCGGGCGGTGGCCGCGGGGAAGACGGCGTCCCAGTGCACGTCCGCGCCGCGGGCGTGCACCCGGGCCAGGGCGGCGAAGAGGGCGGTCACCTCGTCGGCGTCGCGGCGCAGGGCCGGCACGCAGACCAGGCTGTCGCCGGCCGCGCCGCTGAGCGTGGCGTCCGGGCCGATCTCCAGGGCGGTGCCGGTGCCGTCGGCGGCCAGCCACGCCACGGCGTCGGCGAACCGGACGGTGGCGCGAACCTGGTCCACCCAGTAGCCGGCGGAGGCCACGCGCTCGGCCGGCACCGGCTCGCCGGTCACCGTGGAGACCAGCGGGATCAGCGGCGAGGTGTAGGTGACCGACTCCGCCACCTCGGCGAAGGCCGCCAGCATCGGGTCCATGTGCGCGGAGTGGAACGCGTGGCTGACGGCGAGCCGCCGGGCCCGGGCGAACCGGGACGCGACAGCGGCGACCGGGCCGTCGTCGCCGGAGAGGACCAGCGAGCGCGGGCCGTTGACGGCCGCGATCGAGACGCCGTCGGTGAGCAGCGGCGTGACCTCGTCCTCGGTCGCCTCCACGGCGATCATCACGCCGCCGGGGGGCAGCTCGGACATGAGCCGGCCGCGGGCCGCGACGAGGGTGCAGGCGTCCGGCACCGACAGCACGCCGGCGGCCACGGCCGCCGCGTACTCGCCGATCGAGTGGCCCGCGACCCGGTCCGGGGTGAGCCCCCACGACTCGACCAGGCGGAACAGCGCCGTCTCCAGCGCGAACAGGGCCGGCTGGGTCCAGCGGGTGTCGTCGAGCAGGGCCGCGTCGGCGCTGCCCGGCTCGGCGGTCAACAGCTCGCCGAGCGGCCGGTCGAGCAGCTGGTCGAAGTGGGTGAGCACCTCGTCGAGGGCCTGCGCGTAGACGGGGAAGCGGCGGTACAGCGCGTGGCCCATCCGGGCGCGCTGGCTGCCCTGCCCGGTGAACAGGAAGGCCAGGCCGCCGCGCGCCGGCGCGTCGGTGATCAGGGACGGGTCGGCCAGCCCGTCGCGCAGCGCGTCCAGGGCGCGCGCCACCCGGTCGCGGTCGTCGCCGAGCACCGCGGCGCGGTGCCGCAGGGCGGCCCGGGAGGTGGCGAGCGCGGCGGCCAGGTCGACCAGCGGCAGCTCCGGACGCTCGTCCAACATCGACCGCAGCCGGGCGGCCTGCGCACTGAGCGCGGCCGGCGTGCCGCCGGAGAGCACGATCGGCCCGCCCTGCGCACCCGGCGGGACCGGGGCGGCGGCCGGGGCCTGCTCCAGCACGAGATGCACGTTGGTGCCGCTGAGGCCGAACGACGAGACACCGGCCCGGCGCGGGCGGTCCACCTCGGGCCACGCGATGGTCTCGGTGGCCAGCTCGATCGCGCCCGGCACCCAGTCGACGTGCGAGGAGGGCCGGTCGACGTGAAGGGTCGCCGGCACGGTGCCGTGCTGCAGGGCGAGCACCATCTTGATGACGCTGGCCACGCCGGAGGCCATCTGGGTGTGGCCGATGTTCGACTTGACCGAGCCGAGCAGCAGCGGGCGGGTGCGCTTCGCGCCGTACGTGGCGAGCAGCGCCTGCGCCTCGATCGGGTCGCCCAGCCTGGTGCCGGTGCCGTGCCCGTCGACCACGTCGACCTCGTCGGCGCCGACGCCCGCGCCGGCCAAGGCCGCGCGGATGACGCGCTGCTGCGAGGGGCCGTTGGGTGCGGTCAGGCCGTTGGACGCGCCGTCGGAGTTGACCGCCGACCCGCGGATGACGGCGAGGACGGCGTGCCCGTTGCGCCGGGCGTCGGAGAGCCGTTCGACGAGCACCAGGCCGACGCCCTCGGCGAGGCTCATGCCGTCGGCCGCCTCCGAGTACGCCTTGCAGCGCCCGTCCACCGCCATCGCGCGCTGGCGGCTGAAGCCGACGAACGCGCTCGGCGTGGCCATCACGCTGACGCCGCCGGCCAGGGCCAGGTCGCTCTCGCCGTTGCGCAGCGACTGGCAGGCCAGGTGCAGCGCGACAAGCGACGAGGAGCAGGCGGTGTCGAGCGTGACCGCCGGCCCTTCGAGGCCGTAGTGGTAGGCCAGCCGGCCGGACAGCACGCTGGAGATGGTGCCGGTGACCAGGTGGCCCTCGGCGCCGTCCTGCACCGCGGTGCCGGCGCTGTAGTCCTGGTAGCTGGCGCCGATGAAGGTGCCGGTCCGGCTGCCGCGCAGGGTGGACGGCCGGATCCCGGCGCGCTCCAGCGTCTCCCAGCTCGTCTCGAGCAGGAGGCGCTGCTGCGGGTCCATGGCCAGCGCCTCGCGCGGCGAGATGCCGAAGAATCCGGCGTCGAAGTCGGCCACGTCGCGCAGGAAGCCGCCGCGGATCGAGTAGGTCTTGCCGGAGCGGTCCGGGTCCGGGTCGTACAGGCCGTCGGTGTCCCAGCCGCGGTCGTCCGGGAACTCGGTGATCGCGTCGCCGCCGCCGAGCACCAGGTCCCAGAGGTCCTGCGGCGACCCGACGCCGCCGGGGTAGCGGCAGCCCATGCCGACGATGGCGATCGGCTCGTCGGTGCCGGCCGCGGCGGTCGCCGTGGCCGTCGCGGCGGCCGCCCCGACGAGCTCGCCGCGGAGGAAGTCGACCAGGCCGCGCGGGTTCGGGTAGTCGAAGACCAGCGTGCTGGGCAGCGACAGGCCGGTCCTGGCGACCAGGCGGTTGCGCAGGTCCACGGCGGTCAGCGACTCGAAGCCGACGTCGCGGAACGCCTTGTGCTCGGACAGCGACTCGGAGGAGGCGTGGCCGAGCGCCGCGGCGGCCTCGCCGCGTACCAGGTCGAGCAGCACGCGGTCCCGCTCGGCCGCGGGCAGCGCGCGGATCCGGGCGGCGAAGCCGCCGTCGGACGCGGGCGCCTCCCGCTCCAGCGCGGCGACCTCCGGCACGTCCTCGAAGAGGGCGGTGGGCCGCGACGAGGTGAAGACCGGGTGGTAGAGCTTCCAGTCCACGTCGGCGACGGTGACGACGGTGTCGTCGGACTCCATGGCCTGCGCCAGGCCGGCCAGGGCGAGCGCCGGGTCCATGAAGACCAGGCCGCTGCGCCGGATCATCGACGGGTCGACCCGGCCCAGCGACACATCGTCGGACCAGATGCCCCAGGAGATCGAGGTGGCCCGGGCACCCCGGGCGCGGCGCTGCTCGGCGAGCGCGTTCAGGTAGGCGTTCGCGGCGACGTACGCGGCGTGCTGCCCGCTGCCCCACATGCCGGCGGTGGACGAGAAGAGCACGAAGTCGTCCAGGTCGTCGCCGAGCAGCTCGTCGAGCAGCCGGGCCCCGGCCACCTTGGCGTGCATGACCCGGTCGAACGCCTCCAGGCTCGTCGCCTCGATGGCGGCCAGCTCGATGACGGCGGCGGTGTGCACGACGGTGCGCACCGCGGCGCCCTCGGCGGCCAGCCGGTCGATCAGCCCGGACAGCGCCACCCGGTCCGTGACGTCGCAGGCGACCGCCTCGGCGACCCCGCCGAGCGACTCGATGAGCTCGGCCGCGCCGGGCGCCTCGCCGCCGCGACGGCTGATCAGGACGATCCGCTCCGCGCCGCGGTCCGCGAGCCACCGCGCCAGGTGCGGTGCGAGCGTCCCGGTGCCGCCGGTGACCAGGACCGTGCCGGTCGGCGTCCACTGCCGCTTCTTCTCTGCGGGTGCCCGCCGGATGCGCCGGGCCAGCACGCCCGCGGACCGGATCGCGACCTGGTCCTCGCCGGTGGCACCGGTGAGGATCGCGGCGAGCCGCTCCCCCGCCCGCCGGTCCAGCTCGGCCGGCAGGTCGATGACGCCGCCGACGCGCTGCGGGTGTTCCAGCGCGGCGGTCCAGGCGAGGCCGGCGATCTGCGCCTGTACCGGGTTGGTGATCCGGTCCGCGCGGCCGCTGGTGACCGCTCCGCGGGTGAGGAACCAGAGCGGCGCGTCGTGGCCGGCCTGTACCAGCTCGATGCTGCGGGCCAGGCCCTCGGTGAGGCCCGGGTGGCCCACGCTGGGCCCTTCGTCGGCGGCGAGCACCGACACCACGCCGGCGAGCTCGTGCCCACCGGCCTCGTGCACGACGGTGGCGCCGTGCGCGGCGAGCGCGGCGGCCACCTCCGCGTCGTCACCGACCAGCAGCCAGGTGCCGGCGAGTTCGGCGGGCGGCAGCGAGGTGAGCGGCTTCCAGCCGGCCCGGTAGCGCCACCGGTCGATGGTGGAGCTGTCCTGGCGGCGCCGGCGCCACCGGGCCAGGGCGGGCAGCACCGGGGTCAGCGCGGCCGCGTCCAGCTCGAGGCCGGCGGCGAGGGCGTCGGTGTCGCCGCCCTCCACCGCGGTCCAGAACGCGTCGTCGGCCGGTCCGGCGCCGTCGGGCTGCCGCGGCGCCCGGATCGCCCACAGGAACTCGTCGGCGAAGGCGTACGTGGGCAGCGGGACCCGCCGCGCGCCGGTGTCCGCGAACACCGGCCGCAGGTCCACCCGGACGCCGCGGACGAACGCCTCGGCCAGTGACGTGAGGAAGCGGTCGGACCCGCCCCGGCCCCGGCGCAGCGTGCCGACCACCGCGGCCGGGACGCCCGCCTGCTCGGCGACCGCCTGCACGCCCATGGTGAGCACCGGGTGTGAGCTGCACTCGACGAAGACGCGGTGGCCCTCGTCCACCAGGCCGGCGATGGCCGGCGCGAACCGTACGGTGTGCCGCAGGTTGCGGAACCAGTAGTCGGCGTCCAGCCCGGCGGTGTCCTGCCACGCACCGGTGAGGGTGGAGTAGAACGGTACCGCCGAGGTCCGCGGCCGGATCGGGGCGAGCGTCTCGAGGATCCGCTCGCGGAGCAGGTCGACCGAGTCGGAGTGCGAGGCGTAGTCGACGGCGATCCGGCGTACCCGGACGTCCTCGGCGGTCAGCCGCCCGGCCAGCTCGTCTAGCGGCCCGATCGGACCGCAGACGACGACGGCGCCGGGCCCGTTGATCGCGGCGAGGGACAGACCGGTCCCCTCGATGCGGCGCGCGGCGTCCTCCGCGGACAGCGCGACGGACATCATCGCGCCGGTGCCCGCGAGGGTGGCGCCGATGGCCTGGCTGCGCAGGGCGACGACGCGGGCGCCGTCGGAAAGGGACAGGGCGCCGGCCACGGTCGCCGCGGCGATCTCGCCCTGCGAGTGGCCGACCACCGCGTCCGGGCGTACGCCGTGCGCCTGCCACATCGCGGCGAGCGACACCATGACCGCGAACGACGCGGGCTGCACCACGTCGACGCGGTCCAGGCAGGGCGCGCCGTCGGCCTGGCGGAGCACGTCGACGAGGTTCCAGTCACAGAACTCGCTGAGCGCGGCGGCGCACTCGCCGAGGCGCTCGGCGAAGACCGCCGACTCGTCCAGCAGCCGCGCGCCCATGCCGGCCCACTGGGAGCCCTGCCCGGGGAAGACGAAGACGACCTTGCCGTCCACGTCGGCGGTGCCGGTGACCACGTTGCCGGCGGACCGCCCGTCGGCCAGGGTGGCCGCGCCGGCCAGCAGTTCGTCCGCGCCCGCGCCGACGACGACGGCGCGCTGCTCGAACAGCGCCCGGCCGGTCAGCAGCGAGAAGCCGACGTCGAGCGGCTCGGCGCCGGCGAGCCCGGCCAGGTTGGCGGCCTGCCCGGCGAGCGCGGCCGGCGTGCGGGCGGACAGCACCCACGGCAGCGGCCCGTCGTGCTGCGGCCGCGGCGGCAGCGGGGCCGGCTCCGGCGCCTGCTCGATGACGACGTGCGCGTTGGTGCCGCTGATGCCGAACGAGGACACCGCGCCGCGCCGGATCCGCTCCGGCGACGGGTGCCAGCCGGCCGGCTCGTGCAGCAGGCTGATCGTGCCGGGCGTCCAGTCGATGTGCGTGGACGGCTGCTCCGCGTGCAGGGTGCGCGGCAGCGAGCCGTGCCGCAGGGCAAGCACCATCTTGATGATCCCGGCGACGCCGGCCGCGGACTGGGTGTGCCCGATGTTCGACTTCACCGAGCCGAGCAGCAGCGGCCGCCGCGGGTCACGGTCGCGGCCGTACGTGGCCTGCAGCGCCTGCACCTCGATCGGGTCGCCCAGCGCGGTGCCCGTGCCGTGCGCCTCGACCACGTCGATGTCCGCGGTGCCCAGGCGCGCGTTGCTCAGCGCCTGCCGGATGACCCGCTGCTGTGCCGGGCCGTTCGGGGCGGTCAGGCCGTTGGAGGCACCGTCCTGATTGATCGCGCTGCCGCGGACGACCGCCAGGATCGGGTGGCCGTTGCGCTGCGCGTCGCTGAGGCGCTCGACGAGGACGACGCCGACGCCCTCGGCCAGGGTCATGCCGTCCGCGTCGTCGGAGAACGCCTTGCAGCGCCCGTCGGCGGCGAGCGCCCGCTGCCGGCTGAACGCGATGAACGGGTTCGGGTTGGTCATCACGGTGGCACCGCCGGCCAGCGCCAGGTCGGTCTCGCCGTTGCGCAGCGACTGGCAGGCCAGGTGCAGCGCGACCATGGACGAGGAGCAGGCGGTGTCGACGGTGACCGCGGGCCCCTCCAGCCCGAAGAGGTAGGCGAGCCGGCCGGAGAGCACGCTCGGGCTGGTGCCGGTGACGGCGTGCCCGGCGGCGTCGGTGTCCAGGCCGAGGCCGTACTCCTGGTAGGTGGATCCGATGAAGGTGCCGGTGCGGCTGCCGTGCACGTCGGCCGGGTCGATGCCGGCGTGCTCGAACGCCTCCCAGGTGGTCTCCAGCAGCAGCCGCTGCTGCGGCTCCATCGACAGCGCCTCGCGCGGGGAGATGCCGAAGAAGCCGGGGTCGAACCGGCCCGCCTCGTGCAGGAAGCCGCCCCGGGTGGAGTACGTGGTGCCGGCGTGGTCGGGTTCCGGATCGTAGAGGTTCTCGGTGTCCCAGCCGCGGTTGACGGGGAACTCGCTGATCGCGTCGCCGCCCTCGGCGATCAGCTGCCAGAACTGCTCGGGTGTCCGCACGCCGCCGGGGAACCGGCAGGCCATGCCGACGATGGCGATCGGCTCGTCCGGTGCCGCGCCGCCGGTCACGGCGCCGGCCGGGCCGCCGTCGGTGCCGAGGATCTCGCCGCGCAGGAGCTCGGCGACGGCGACCGGTGTCGGGTAGTCGAAGGCGAGCGTGCTGGGCAGCGCCAGCCCGGTGCGCGCGACGAGGCGCTTGCGCAGCTCCACCGCGGTCAGCGAGTCGAGCCCGGCGTCGCGGAAGGCGCGGCGCTCGGCCACCTGTTCGGCGGACGGGTGGCCCAGCACGGCGGCCGCCTCGGTGCGCACGAGGTCGACGAGCAGCCGGGTCTGCTCCTCGTCGTCCAGGGCGCGCAGTCGCTCGCCGAGCGCCGAGACCGCGCCGGGCGCCTTCTCCTCGGCCGCGTGCAGCGCCCGCACCTCGGGCAGCTCGTCGAACATCCGGCTGGCCCGGGCGGCCGTGAAGATCGGGTGGTACGTGGTCCAGTCCACGTCGGCGACGACGACCGTCACGTCCTGTTGCAGCACCGCGCGGCGCAGCTCGGCGACGGCGGCGTCGGGGCGCAGGAAGTTCAGGCCGCTCCGGCTCAGGCTGTCGGACATGGCCTCGTGGGTGGCCATGCCGGCGTCCCCCCACGGTCCCCAGGCGACCGAGGTCGCGGTCAGACCCCGGGCGCGGCGCTGCTGGGCGAGGGCGTCCAGGTAGGCGTTGGCGGCGCCGTACGCGCTCTGCCCCGCGCTGCCCCAGACACCGGCGATCGACGAAACCAGCACGAAGAAGTCGAGGTCGTGCCCCTCGAGAAGACTGTCGAGGTGTGCCGCGCCCGCCATCTTGGCGGCGGTCGTCGCGGCCACCGCCGCCAGCGGCGTCCCGGTGAGCGGCCCGGCCTGGCCGACGCCGGCGGCGTGCACCACGCCGGCCGGCGGGTACTCGGCGATCACCGCGGCGAGCGCGTCGCGGTCCCCGGTGTCGCAGGCGAGCACGGTGACGCGGGGCCCCATCGCCTCCAGTTCGGCGGCCAGCTCGGCCGCGCCGGGCGCGTCCGGGCCGCGGCGGCCGGTGAGCACCAGATGTTCCGCGCCGGCGGCGGCGAGCCAGCGCGCGACGGCCGCGCCGAGCGCGCCGGTGCCGCCGGTGATCAGCACGGTCCCGGCGGCGGTGAACGCGTCCGCGGCGGGCGTCGAGGCGATCGGGTGGCGCTCCAGGCGGGCGGCGTGCAGGCCGGTGTCCCGGATCGCCAGCTGGTCCTCGCCGCCGCGCGCGGCAAGGACGCCGGCCAGCAGCTGTACGGCCGGGGCGTCGAGGGTCGCGGGCAGGTCGAGCAGGCCGCCGGCCGGTGCCGGCCGCTCCAGGGCGGCGACCCGGCCGAAGCCCCAGGCGGCCGCCTGCGCCGGGTTCTCGAGCGGGTCGGCGGGCCCGGTGGAGACGGCGCCGCGGGTGAGGGTCCAGACCGGCACGCCCCAGGCGACGTCGGCGAGCGCCTGCGCCAGGGTGACCACCCCGGCCAGCCCATCGGGCAGTCCGGCGGCGGCCGCCGGCCGGTCGGCCAGGGCGAGCAGGGACAGCAGCCCGGCGGCGTCGCGGTGCTCCTCGAGCGCGGCGGCGACGGCGGCCCGGTCGAGCCCGGTCACGTCGAGGGTCTCGAGGCGGGCGCCGTGACCGCGCAGCGCGCCGGTGATCGCGGCGGCGTCGACGTCGCGGGCGGTGACGATCAGCCAGGTGCCGTCGAGCACCGGCGCGGCGGCGGCGCGCACCGGCTTCCACCGCACCCGGTAGCGGAATGCGTCCAGGGCCGCGTTCTCGGCGCGCTGCCGGCGCCACGACGACAGGGCGGGCAGCAGCGCGTACAGCGAGGCGTGCTGCTCGTCGCGCAGGCCGAGCAGGGCGGCCAGGCCGTTGCCGTCGCCGCTGTCCACCGCGTCCCAGAGCGCGGCGTCGGCCGGGTCGGCGGCGGCCGCGGCGGCGCCCGGCGCGACCGTGTCGGGCCAGTAGAGCTCGTTCTGGAAGGCGTAGGTCGGCAGGTCGATCCGGCGTGCGGAGGTGCCGTAGTAGGCGGCCCAGTCCACGGCGACGCCGCGCACGTGCAGCCGGCCGAGGGCCGCGGTGACGGCACGCACCTCGTCGCGGTCGCCGCGCAGGACCGGCACGGCCTCGGCGTCGAGCACGCCCTCGGCCAGCGCGGCGAGCACGCCGTCGGGGCCGGCCTCGAAGAGGATGCCGGCGCCGGTGGCGGCGAGGCCGTCGGCGAAGCGGACCGCCTCGCGGACCTGCCGCACCCAGTACGCCGGGTCGCCGAACAGGTCGGTCTCCACCCGCCCGGTGACGCCGGAGACGAGCGTGATCCGCGGGGCTTCGAGGGTGAGCCCGGCGACGACCTGCGCGAAGTCGTCCAGCATCGGGTCCATGCGGTGCGAGTGGAACGCGTGGCTGACCGCGAGCCGCTTGGTCCGCCGCTCGCCCAGCCCGGCCACCACCGCCGCGACGGCTTCCTCGTCGCCGGACAGCACCACCGACGACGGCCCGTTCACCGCCGCGATCGAGACCCCGCCGGAAAGCCGCGGAACGACCTCTTCCTCGGCCGCCTCGACCGCGACCATCGCCCCGCCGCCGGGCAGGGCCTGCATCAGCCGGCCCCGGGCGGCGACCAGCGCCGCCGCGTCCGCCAGCGAGAACACCCCGGCCACGTGCGCCGCGGCGACCTCACCGATCGAGTGTCCGATCAGCACGTCCGGGCGTACGCCGAGCGAGCGCAACAGCCGGAACAGCGCCACCTCGAGGGTGAACAGCGCCGGCTGGGTCCAGCCGGTCTCGTCCAGGGCCTCCGCGTCGTCGCCCCAGACCACCTCGCGCAGCCCGTCGAAGTGCGCGCACACCTCGTCGAACGCCGCGGCGAACACCGGGAACCGCCCGTACAGCTCGCGGCCCATCCCCAGACGCTGCGCGCCCTGCCCGGTGAACAGCACCGCGAGCCTGCCGCCGCCGGCCTCCCCCGTGATCAGGTCCGGGTCGCCGCGGTCTGCGGCCAGCGCGGCGAGCCCGCGCAGCAGCTCGTCGCGGTCGCCGACGAGCACGGCCCGCTGCTCGAACGCGGACCGGGTGGTGGACAGCGACAGGCCGACGTCGGCGGCGTGCTGATCGGCGAGGAAGGCGCGTAGCCGGGCGGCCTGGTCGCGCAGGGCGGCGCGGGTGCGGCCGGACAACGGCCAGGCGACCGGTCCGGCGTCCTCCCGGTGCCCGGCGGCCGGGACCGCCGGGGCCTGCTCGAGGATCAGGTGTGCGTTGGTTCCGGAGATGCCGAAGGACGACACCGCGGCGCGCCGGGGCCGGCCGGTCGCCGGCCACTCGCTGCGGCCCGCGGCCGGCTGCACCGCGCCGGCCGACCAGTCCACCTGCGACGACGGGCGGTCGGCGTGCAGGCTGCGCGGCACGCTGCCGTGGCGCATCGCCATGACCATCTTGATGATCCCGGCGACGCCGGCGGCGGCCTGGGTGTGGCCGATGTTCGACTTCACCGAGCCGAGCAGCAGCGGGCGCTCCTCGGCGCGGTCCTGCCCGTACGTGGCGAGCAGCGCCTGCGCCTCGATCGGGTCGCCGAGGCGGGTGCCGGTGCCGTGCGCCTCGACCACGTCGACGTCGGAGGTGCCGAGCCCGGCGCTGGACAGCGCCGCACGGATGACCCGCTGCTGGGAGGGGCCGTTCGGCGCGGTCAGCCCGTTCGAGGCGCCGTCGGAGTTCACCGCCGAGCCGCGCACCACGGCCAGCACGGTGTGCCCGTTGCGCCGGGCCTCGGAGAGCCGCTCGAGCACGACCACGCCGACGCCCTCGGACCAGCCGACCCCGTCCGCCGCGTCGGAGAACGCCTTGCAGCGCCCGTCCGGGGACAGGCCGCGCTGGCGGGAGAACTCGATCAGCGAGGTGGGCGTCGACATGACGGTGACGCCGCCGGCCAGCGCGAGGGTGCACTCGCCGGCCCGGAGGGCGTGCATGGCCCAGTGCAGTGCGACCAGCGACGAGGAGCAGGCGGTGTCGACCGAGACGGCCGGGCCCTCCAGCCCGAGGGCGTAGGCGACGCGGCCGGAGGCGATGCTGGCCGAGGTGCCGCTGCCCTGGAAGCCCTCGAACTCCCGGCCGGTGAGGAAGGCCGAGTAGTCGTTGTACATGATGCCGGCGAACACGCCGGTGCGGCTGCCGCGCAGCGTCGCCGGGTCGATGCCGGCCCGCTCGAGCGCCTCCCAGGAGGCCTGCAGGAGCAGCCGCTGCTGCGCGTCGGTGGCCAGCGCCTCGCGGGGGCTCATGCCGAAGAACGCCGGGTCGAACTCGCCGGCGTCGTGCAGGAAGCCGCCGTACCGGGCGTACGTGGTGCCGAGGTGGTCGGGGTCCGGGTCGTAGAGGTGCTCGAGGTCCCAGCCGCGGTTGACCGGGAAGCCGGAGATGGCGTCGGTCTCCTCCTCGACGAGGCGCCACAGGTCCTCGGGCGAGCGGACGCCGCCCGGATAGCGGCAGCTCATGCCGACGATCACGATCGGGTCGTCGGAGGTCGAGGCGAGCGGCGCGGTCGGCGTGGCCGCCTGCGCCGAGCCCATCAGGGCCTCGAGCAGGTGCGCGGCGAGCACGGCCACGGTCGGATGGTCGAAGACCATGGTGGCGCTCAGGCGCAGACCGGTGACCGTGGACAGCCGGTTGCGCAGTTCGACCGCGGTGAGCGAGTCGAAGCCCAGATCGGTGAACGGGCGCGCCGGGTCCACGTCCTTCTGGTCGGCGTGGCCGAGCACGGCGGCGACCTGCGCGCGTACCAGCCCGACCAGGGTGTCGCGGCGCTCGTCGTCGCCGAGGCGGGACAGCTGGTGCACCAGGCCGGCGGCGGCCTCGGTGCCGGAGACCGCGGAGCGGCGCGGCGAGCGGATCAGGCCGCGCAGGAACGCCGGCACCTCGCCGCGGGCGCGCAGCACCGGCAGGTCGAGCCGGACCGGCAGCAGCGCCGCGGCGTCGGCGGCCAGCGCGGCGTCGAGCAGTGCGAGTCCCTGCTCGACGGCGAGCGCCGGGGTGCCCGCGCGGGCGAGCCGGTCGAGGTCGGCGTCGGACAGCGCGCCGGTCATGCCGGACGTGGACGCCCACGGCCCCCAGCCCAGGGACAGCCCGGCCTTTCCTTCGGTACGGCGCAGCTCGGCGACCGCGTCCACGAAGGCGTTCGCGGCGGCGTAGTTCGCCTGTCCGGCCGCGCCGACGGTGCCGGAGAACGAGGAGAAGACCACGAACCCGGCGACGTCGCCGGCCGCGCGGTGCAGGTTCCAGACGGCGTCCGCCTTGGGCCGCAGCACCGCGTCCAGGCGCTGCGGGGTGAGCGACCCGATGACGCCGTCGTCCAGCACGCCGGCCGAGTGCACCACGGCGGCCAGGTCGGCGATGCCGCCGATCAGGGCCTCGACGGCGGCGGCGTCCGCGACGTCGCAGGCGGCCACGTCCGCGCGGGCGCCCGCGGCGGTCAGCTCGGCGACCAGTTCGGCCGCGCCTGGAGCATCCGGGCCGCGGCGGCTGACCAGCAGCAGCTTGCGCATGCCGCGGGCGACGAGGTGGCGGGCGACGACGGCGCCGAGGCCGCCGGTGCCGCCGGTGATCAGGACGGTGCCGTCCGGGTCCCACGCCGGCCCGCCCGGCACGGCGGCGGCCCGGGCCAGCCGGCCGCAGCGGATCTCGCCGCCGCGCAGGCTCAGCTGCGGCTCGTCGGAGCCGAGCGCGGCGAGCAGCCCGTCGGCGCCGCCGGCCGGGTCCAGGTCGACCAGGCCGAAGCGGCCGGGGTGCTCGGCCTGCGCGGAGCGGACCAGGCCGCGTACCGCGGCGGCGGCCGGGTCGGTGTCCGCGCCGCGGGTGACGAAGACCAGCCGCCCGGCGTTCGGGGTGTCGGCGAGCCACGCCTGGATCCGGGTCAGGGCGGCCGCGGCGGCGGCGTGCGCGGCGGCGACCGGCTCGTCTCCGGTGACGACCTGGGTGAGCACGATCGCGGCGGTGTCGTCGACCGGCAGGCCGGGCGCGAGGCCGAACGTGTCCGGTCCGGAAAGCGCGACCGCCGTCGGCACGGCCGAGGTGCCGCGCAAGGGAACCCAGTCGAGGCGGTAGAGCTCCTCGCGGCCGGAGGCGGCGGCGCCCGCCGGCTCGCGCAGGGCCAGCGAGCCGATCGACATGACCGGCCGGCCGGCCGGGTCGGCGACGGCGATGGCGATGGCGCCGTCGCCGGCCGGGGAGAGCCGCACCCGGACCGCGGTGGCGCCGGAGGCGTGCAGGGTGACGTCCTGCCAGGCGAAGGGCACGCCGGCCAGGTTCATCAGCGAGGCGGCGTGCAGGACGGCGTCGAGCAGCGCGGGATGGATGCCGAACGCGTCCGCCTCGACGGACTCCGGCAGCGCCACCTCGGCGTACACGTCGTCGCCGTGGCGCCACGCGGCCCGCAGGCCGCGGAAGGCCGGCCCGTAGGCGAATCCGGCGTCGGCCAGCCCCTCGTAGCGGCCGGTCAGGTCGATCGCCTCGGCGCCCTCCGGCGGGACCGCGCCCGCCTCGGCGCGGAATGCGCCCGCGGTGAGCGTGCCGGCCGCGTGCGGCGTCCACGGCTCGTCCTCGGCGCCCTCCGGCCGGGCGTAGACGTCGAGGGTGCGGCGGCCGGTCCCGTCCGGGCTGCCCACCCACACCTGCACGTCGACGCCGCCGGTCGCGGGCAGCGCCAGCGGGGCGGCGAGGGTGAGTTCCTCGACCCGGTCGCAGCCGACCTCGTCGCCGGCCCGCACGGCCAGCTCGAGGAACGCGGTGCCGGGCAGCAGCACGGTCCCCGCCACGGCATGGTCGGCGAGCCACGGGTGCGACCGCACGGCGAGCCTGCCGGTGAGCAGCAGACCGTCGGAGTTGGCGAGGGAGACCGCGGAGTCGAGCAGGGGGTGGTGCGCGGCGCCCAGTCCGGCCGCGGCGCCGCGGACACCCCGGGGCCAGTAGCGGCGGCGCTGGAACGCGTACGTCGGCAGGGCGGCGGGCGCGGTGCCGGTGCCGGTGAACCAGCCGTCCCAGCGCACCGGCACGCCGTTGACGTGCAGCTCGGCCAGCGCGGCGGTGAGGGTGGCGGTCTCCGGGCGCCCGGAGCGCAGCGCGGCCGCGACGGTGGCCTCCTCGGCGATCCCCCGGGTCATCGCGGCCAGCGTGCCGTCCGGGCCGAGCTCCAGGTACGCGGTGACGCCGTGCTCGCGCAGCCAGGTGACGCCGTCGGCGTACCGGACGGTGGCCCGGACCTGCCCGGCCCAGTAGTCGGCGGAGGTGAGCTGCTCGACGGTGGCGAGCGCGCCGGTGACGGTGGAGACGATCGGCAGCGACGGCGCCTGCGCGGAGAGCCCGGCGACGACGGCGCGGAACTCCTCGAGCATGCCGTCCATGTGTGCGGAGTGGAACGCGTGGCTGACCGCGAGCCGCCTGCTGCGGCGCTCGCCCAGCCCGGCCACCACCGCCGCGACGGCTTCCTCGTCGCCGGACAGCACCACCGACGACGGCCCGTTCACCGCCGCGATCGAGACCCCACCGGAAAGCCGCGGAACAACCTCTTCCTCGGCCGCCTCGACCGCGACCATCGCGCCACCGCCCGGCAGGGCCTGCATCAACCGGCCCCGGGCGGCGACCAGCGCCGCCGCGTCCGCCAGCGAGAACACCCCCGCCACGTGCGCCGCGGCGACCTCACCGATCGAGTGTCCGATGAGGTAGTCGGGGGCGATGCCCTGGTCGGCGGCGAGCCGGTAGAGGGCGACCTCGAGGGCGAACAGCGCGGGCTGCGCGTTGCCGGTCCGCTCGAGGGCGCCCGCGTCGTCGCCCCAGACCACCTCGCGCAGCCCGTCGAAGTGCGCGCACACCTCGTCGAACGCCTCGGCGAACACCGGGAACCGCCCGTACAGCTCCCGGCCCATCCCCAGGCGCTGCGCGCCCTGCCCGGTGAACAGCACCGCGAGCCTGCCGCGCCCGTGTGTGGCGCCGGTGACCAGGCCGGCGGCGGGCTGGTCGGCGGCGAGCGCGGCCAGCGCGGCGGCCGGGTCGGCGGCGGTGATCGCGGCCCGGTGCTCCAGGGCGGAGCGCGTCGTGGCCAGCGCGCGGGCGATCGCCACCCGGTCTCCGCCGCCGTGCAGGAAGTCGAGCAGCCGAGCGGCCTGCGCGCGCAGCGCGGCGGGGCTGCGCCCGGAGACCAGCCAGGGCAGCTCGTCCGGCGTGACGGTCGCCGGCTCGGGCTCCGCCGCGGCCGGCGCCTCCTCGATGATGGCGTGCGCGTTGGTACCGCTGAGCCCGAACGAGGACACGCCGAAGCGGCGCGGCTCGTCGCCGCGCGGCCAGGGCCGCTGCTCGGTCAGCAGCCGGACGGTGCCGGCGCTCCAGTCCACGTGGGTGCTCGGCGTGTCGACGTGCAGGGTCTTCGGCAGCACGTCGTGGCGCAGGGCCATGACCATCTTGATGATCCCGGCGACGCCGGCCGCGGCCTGGGTGTGGCTGATGTTCGACTTGACCGAGCCCAGCAGCAGCGGCCGCTCCGGGTCCCGGCCCCGGCCGTACGTGGCCAGCAGGGCCTGCGCCTCGACCGGGTCGCCGAGCGTGGTGCCGGTGCCGTGCGCCTCGACCGCGTCGATGTCGGCGGCGGAGAGGCGCGCGTTCAGCAGGGCGGACTCGATGACCCGCCGCTGAGACGGGCCGTTCGGCGCGGTCAGGCCGTTGGAGGCGCCGTCGGAGTTGACCGCCGAGCCGCGCAGCACGGCCAGGATGGTGCGGCCCTTGCGCCGGGCCTCGGAGAGCCGCTCGAGGACCAGCACGCCGGCGCCCTCGGACCAGCCGGTGCCGTCGGCCGAGTCGGCGAACGAGCGGCAGCGCCCGTCGACGGCGAGCCCGCCCTGGCGGGCCATCTCGACGAAGGTGGTGGGGCTGGACATGACGGTGACGCCAGCCGCGATCGCGGTGCCGCACTCGCCCTGCCGCAGCGACTGCGCGGCCAGGTGCAGGGCGACCAGCGAGGAGGAGCAGGCGGTGTCGATGGTGACCGTCGGCCCGATCGAGCCGAAGAAGTACGCCAGCCGTCCGGAGAGGACGCTTGTCGCGTTCCCGGTCAGCACGAAGCCGCGCACGTCGTCCTCGGGACCGACCCGGTAGTCCTGCGGCATGCCGCCGACGAAGACGCCGGTGCGGCTGCCGCGGATCGACGCGGGCGGGATCCCGGCCCGCTCGAACGCCTCCCAGGACGTCTCCAGCAGCACCCGCTGCTGCGGGT
Organism: Actinoplanes sp. NPDC049118; assembly: GCF_040648555.1. Taxonomy (NCBI): domain Bacteria; kingdom Bacillati; phylum Actinomycetota; class Actinomycetes; order Micromonosporales; family Micromonosporaceae; genus Actinoplanes; species Actinoplanes sp. NPDC049118. Next base: position 319,134 of record NZ_JBEZDY010000006.1, on the reverse strand, counting down.
CCATGGAGAGCGCCTCGCGCGGCGAGATGCCGAAGAAGTCGGCGTCGAAGTCCGGCGCGTCGTGCAGGAAGCCGCCGGCGACGGAGGCCTCGGCGAGCTCGCCGCCCAGGTCCCAGCCGCGGTCCGCCGGGAAGCCCGAGAGGCCGTCCTCGCCCGCCAGCACCATCCGCCAGAGCGCCTCGGGGCTGTCGACGCCGCCGGGATAGCGGCACGCCATGCCGACGATGGCGATCGGCTCGCCGGCCGTGGCCTCCAGCTCGCTCACCCGCAGGCGGGACCGCTGCAGATCCGCGGTCGCGCGCTTGAGGTACTCCCTGAGCTTCTGTTCCCTGTCCACGGCGCCGGTCATGATCGGAGTCTCTGCCGTGGTGGCCGGTGAATTCCCTAGAGGTCCCGGCCGGCGCGGTGACTCTAGGGAATCACCGGGCGGGGCCCGCTGAAGATCGCTTCATGACGACTGGCGTCACGGCGTTACCACCGGAGAAGTTCGCGCCGGATCCGGCGGGAGGGCCCTGCGACCCCCTCGACGACCTGCTCATCACGCTGCTGATCGACCGGACGCTGCGCGCCCGCGATCACCATGCGGCCCGCTGCGAGGCGGGGCTGCCGGCCCGCAAGATGGCCTGGGAGTACGCGATGGTGAAGCGTTACGCGGCGCGGCTCGGCCCGCACGGCGCGGAGATCGCCCGGGCCGTCCTGGCGCTGGCCCATTCGGGCGAGAACCTGCCACCGGCCGCCTAGACACACAAACGGCGGGCGCCCTCTGTCGAGGGCCCCGCCTTTCGCTGTGGGAGACGTCCTACCAGGCGCCGGCCGGCATCAGGTCGGCGTACTCGTGCTCGCGGGTGACCTGTAGCAGGTCGCAGTCGACCATCATCTGCATGAGCTGGGGGAAGTCCAGGGTGGGCTCCCAGCCGAGCTGCTTCTTGGCGATGGACGGGTCGGCGCAGAGGATCTCGACCTCGGCCGGCCGGACCAGGGCCGGGTCGACGACGACGTAGTCCTCCCAGTTCAGGCCGACGTGCTCGAAGGCGATGCGCACGGCGTCGCGGACCGAGTGCGTCTGGCCGGTACCGATCACGTAGTCGCCGCACTCCGGCTGCTGCAGCATCAGGTGCATGGCCCGCACGTAGTCGCCGGCGAAGCCCCAGTCCCGGACCGCGTCCAGGTTGCCCAGGTGCAGCTTGTCCTGGTAGCCGCGCTTGATGCGGGCCACCGACAGCGAGATCTTGCGGGTCACGAACTCGGCGCCGCGGCGGGGCGACTCGTGGTTGAACAGCATCCCGGACACCGCGTACATGCCGAAGGACTCGCGGTAGTTCTTGGTGATGAAGTGCCCGTAGGCCTTGGCGACGCCGTACGGGCTGCGGGGGTGGAACGGTGTCGACTCGCGCTGCGGGGTCTCGAAGGCCTTGCCGAACATCTCCGACGAGGAGGCCTGGTAGAAGCGGATCTGGGTGCCGCCGTTGCGGGAGTGGTTGAGCCCGCTGACCATCCGGATCGCCTCGAGCACCCGCAGCACGCCCATGCCGTTGATCTCGGTGACCAGCTCCGGCTGCTGCCAGGACATCGGCACGAACGAGATGGCGCCGAGGTTGTAGACCTCGTCGGGCTGCACCTGCTCGACGGCCGAGACGAGGCTGGACTGGTCCATCAGGTCGCCGTCCACGAACGACAGCTCGGCGGCGAGCCGGCTGACCCGCATCTTGCGAGGGTTCGCCTGCCCGCGGATCAGGCCCCAGACCTGGTACCCCTCATTGAGCAGGTGTTCGGCCAGGTATGAACCGTCCTGGCCGGTGATTCCGGTGATAAGCGCACGCCTGGCCATTGAAATCCCTTCACCGTCGACCCTCGACTGAGGCGACGCTACGATCGACGGAACCCGCAGATTCCCTAGATCCGCTACTTGATGAAGTCCTCGACGACCTTCGGCGGCCACACGCCGACGTTGAGCACGCCCATCGAGTAGGCGCGCGAGACCAGCGCGGCGCGGTTCGGCACCTGGAGCTTCCGGAGCAGCCCGGAGACGTGGTACTCGACGCCCTGCCGGCTCAGGTACAGCCGCGCCGCGAGCGGGATGGTGGACAGTCCGGCCGCGATGCCCTCGAGGATCTTCGCATCGATCTTGCTGAGGATCTTCTTGCGGCCGATGACCGCGGACTCGGCGTCGACCTCGTGGTCGGAGGTGCGCATCAGCACCAGCACGCCGGTCGCGTCCGGGGCGCCGCCCTGCACGGCGACACCGGTCAGGGTGCCGGTCAACGGCTCGTCGCCCAGGCGGACCGCGATCACCCGGCTGGCGAAGCGGTGGTGTTTGCCCTCGAGCAGACGGGCGAAGTTCCGCATCATCGGCGTACGCACGCTGGGGTGGATCAGCTCGGAGAAACGCCGGCCACACAATTGCGCGGAAGTCTCGCCGAAACGCCGGAAGAACTCCGGGTTGGCGTGCCGGATGGCCAGCGCCCGGTCCAGGTGGGCCATGCAGACGCCCGGCCCTTCGGTCGCGCGGGCGGCGTCGGCGAGGGATTCTTCGTTGAAAACCTCATGATCGTGTTCGACGGATGCGGAAAACATGAAGAGCCCCCATTTGCTTCGGCGCCAGATTCGAATACCCGTACCGATGGGTGACGCTGGGTCCTAAACGGATTATCCGGCGCACCCCGGCCGCGCCGGGATCAATCTGGCGCTCATGTTAGGAATGCCAAATGAGTGTGTCAAGCGCGCCGTGGGCCATTCCGCCACCGTTCGTAGTCGCCGATCAATGGTTCGGTGGGCGATCACCGAAGAGCACCTCCCGGTACGGTGCCGAGCACCCCGACCCGACCCGCCACGACCTTGTTTCAGCAGCTCATAGTGGTTCTACGGACGCGGCCGAGCCATCCACCGAACCCGCACCCCTGGGTACGCACGTCACCAACAGGCGACCACCCCATTACTCTGCGCATAATTCACGCACCTTCAGTAACACGGCCGAAAAGCATGATGAACTGCGATGTGGGATGTGACACTCAATCGGCGGCCACCGCGGCCGAGACCTATGGCACATCGGCCCGCACGCGCCCGTTCACGAAAGCACGGGAGACTTTTCATCTGAGCTCGACTCGGTTATTCAATTCCATAGTGGACATTGGCGCTTATGCGCGCGATTAATGCCCGGAATCGGCCTGACGGGCTATGACCGGTCAGCGTACTTTGCGCGGAAAATGCTCCCCGGTCAGCGAATCGATCAGCTCGGCCCGGCCGGCCACGTTCAGCTTTCGATAACAGCTGGTCAGGTGTTTCTCCACGGCGCGGCGGCTGACGTTCAGCAGGGCCGCCGTCTCCTGATTGGTCAGCCCGCCGACCACGAAGGAGGCGGCCAGGCGCTCCGCCGGGGTCAAGGCGGCGTCGATGGTCGACGGGCCACCGACCGGGGTCGCCCCGCTGAGCCACGGCGCGCCGCCGGCGGCCGCGATCGCGGCGCCCTCGTGACTCGCCGCGATGGCCTCGGCCGTGTCCGGGCACGTCCGGCCCAGGGCCAACAGGGCCCGGGCGAGCTCCAGCCGGTTGCTCGACCGGCGCAGCACGGCGATCGATTCGCGCAGGAGCTCGGTGCCCCGCGGGCCGCCCTCGACCTCGCCCCGGACCCTCAGCACGCGGCCCAGCTGGGACGGCGCGCCCCAGGACAACGCGACCGCGTACTCCTCGTCGAGCACGGCCACGGCGCCCTTCCGGTCACCGAGGCGGTGCTGCAACACCGCCGCGTAGATACGCCAGGGCATCAGCAGCGGGTTACGCCAGCCGGCGGCGCGCAGGTCCTCGCCGACCGACAGCACCTCCGCCAGCGCCTCGCGCAGATTTCCGCGCCGGGAGTCCGCGTACGCGCGCAGGTAGCGCCGGACGGCGTCCGGCGCCGGCGAATCGGGGCACAGCCGCGCGGCCACGCTGTCGGCCAGGGTGGCGTCCTGGATCTCCATCGCCACCCAGGCGAGCGCACCCAGCGCGATTGTCGCCGTCTCCGAGCACGGCGCGGCCCGGTGCGCGGCCCGTTCCGCGCAGAGGCGGGCCGCAGTCAACCGGCCCCGCCCGAGCAGGACCACCGCCCGCAGCGCATCGAGCCGGGCCTCGGCGGCCACCGGCAGGCGCGGCCCCGCCGGGCCGGTGCCGGGGAACAACCATCGTGCGGCGGCCTCCAGCCTGTCCGCGGCGGTCAGCGCGAGCACGGCGAGGGTCACGGTCGGCTGCGGGTGCGCCGAGCGCGGCGTCTCCTCCTCGAGGAGCTTCTCGCCCAGCCCCGCGACCGCCTCGGCGGGCAGCCCGCCGGTCACCACGGCGGCCTGCAACAGCACCGCGACGAGCTGACGCTCCGCCACCGAGTCCCAGGTGGACCCGCCGCCCAGTTCGCTCAGCCGGGCCACGGCGCTGCTCAGCTCGTCCGGCTCGTGCAGGCCGGCCTGGCGCAACCGGGCCTCCAGGCCGAGCTGGGCGGCGCGGGCGGCGGTGTCGGCCGCCGGCCCGGCGCCGAGGTCGTGCGCCACCCGGCGGAACAGGTCGACCACCGACGGCCGGTCCGGGTTCAGCACGGCGGGCGCGATGCGCAGCGCCGCGGCGGCACGATCGCGCGGATCGTCGAAGAGCCACACGGCCTGGTCGACCAGCCGCTCGGCGGCCTCCGGGTCGGAGTCGTGCAGGGCGCGGGCCAGGTCCAGCAACAGCCAGGCCCGGTCGGGACCCATCTCGGAGCTGGTCAGCAGCGCACGCCGCAGATATTCCACGGCGATCTCGGGTGCGCCGCGGTCCTGGGCCGCGCCGGCGGCGGTGCGCAGCACATCCACCGACCAGGGCCGGTGCAGGGCCGGCACCGCCATCAGGTGCCGGGCCACCTGCTCGGCAGGGTGGCCGTCGCGGTGCAGCAGCTCGGCGGCGGCCTCGTGTGCACTCAGCCGGGCGGCCATCGGCAGGTCGGACTCGGCCGCGGCCCGCACCGCCGGATGGGTGAAGCGCGGACGCCCGGCACGGGCGACCAGACCGAGCTCGCGCAGCGCCCGCAGCCCGGCGACCACGTCGACGGCGTCCGCACCGGCGAGGCGGCCGATCAGTTCGGGCTCCGCCTGCTCGCCGAGCACGGCGACGGCACGGGCGATCGCGCGTACCGTGTCGCCCTGCCCGGCGAGCAGGCCCGCCAGCCGGTCGCGCAGTTCCGGCGGCACCGCGTCGCGGATGTCTCCGGCGTGCTCGGCGTCGGGTGGGAGTCCGGCGCCGAGTACGTACGTGGCCAGCGCGGTGAGCAGCAGCGGGCTGCCCGCCGCGGAGGTGTGGCAGGCGACGGCGAACGTGTCGTCCACCGCCGCGCCGATCGCACCGTGCAGCAGCTGGCGCGCGGCCCCGAGCGACAGCGGCGCCGGGCGCAGCACCGCGTCGGCCGCCCCGGTCACCTCCTGCACCAGCGGGTGGTCGCTGTGCGCGTCTCCGTCGCGGACCGCGCAGAGCAGCATCAGCCGCAGCCCGTCCCGGTGTACGGCGAGGCGCGCGAGCCAGGCCAGCGACTCCTCGTCGGCGGCCTGCAGATCGTCGACGACGAGCAGCGCCGGATCCGCGCCGTCGAGCAGGCCGGTCAGCGCCCGCGGATCACCTTCCCCGGCAGCGTCGACGTCGGCGGAGATCCCGTCGAACAGCTGCTGCACCACCCCGTACGGGATGTCCCGCTCGCCCACCGTGCCGGCGGCCCGCAGCACCCGCGCCCGGCCGCCGGCGGCCCGGCGCAGCAGGGCGGAGCGGCCGACGCCGGCCGGTCCGCGCACCACCAGCAGCTCGGACCGGCCGGCGCGCGCCGAGGTCAGGCCGGCGCCGATGCGGTTCAGCTCGGCCAGCCGCTCGATCAGCACCTCAGCCGCTCCCGGCGGCCTGGACCAGCGCCCGCAGTTCCCGGCGCCCGCTCAGCCGCATGGCCCGGTAGACGCGGCTGAGGCGCAGCTCGACGGTGCGCTCGGAGACCGCGAGCAGCGCCGCGATGTGCCGGGTGGGGTTGCCGCGGCCGGCCAGCACCGCGGCGAGCCGGTCCTTCTCCGAGAGCGTGGCCCAGGCCGGGTGCAGCAGGAGCAGACCCTCGGGCGGTGACCCGGGCGCCGCGACGGCCTGCCGGGTGGCGTGTTCGCGCAGCACGTCGTGCAGGGGGCGCAGCCGCTGCGCCAGGCGCCCGGCCGGGTAGCCGGCGGCGATCTCCGCGGCGACGATGAGCGACTGCCGCGCCGCCTCGTGGTCGCCGCGGGCGAGCTGGCCCTGCGCGAGCTCGGCCAGGGCCCAGCCCAGCGAGATCCGGCCGTGCGGGCGGCGCAGCATGGCGACCGCCTCGTGTATGTCGCAGATCCCGTCCTCGTCCGGGTCGCCCTGCCGCGCACCGCCCGAGTCCGCCAGCAGCCGGGTCAGCTCGGCCCACCCCAGTGCGGCCCGCGAGCCCCACCGGCGGGCCAGCCTGACCTCTTCGGCCGCCATCCGGCGCGCCCCGTCGTGGTCACCGATCTGCACCGACACGTGCACGGTCAGCGCGCGCCAGGGCAGCAGCGCCGGGTTGGGCCAACCCTGCCGGACCAGCGTCCGTCCGCAGTGGTGCAGCAGCTCGGCGGCGTCGGACGGCCGCCCGTCCGCCCACGCGGTCATCGCCCGGGCGAAGAGCAGGAACGGCCAGTAGGGCCCCGCCTCGGCACCCGCCGGCACCGGCGACGCGGCCAGCTCAAGGGCCGCCGCGGTGCGGCCCGACTCGACGTCGATCATGACCCGCAGGGCCAGCAGCTGCGGCAGCACCAGCGGGTGCCAGCTGCTCATCGGCAGGACCTGCTCGGCGTGGCGAGCGTCGCGGGTGGCCAGGTCGATCAGGCCGCGACGCAGATGCAGTTCGGCCCGGGCCACCAGCGCCCGGCTCAGCGCCGCGTTGGCGTGCCCGCCGCGCAACCTGTCGATCAGATGGTCCAGGGCCGCCTCGGCGTCGTCCAGCTCATCGGCCAGGACCAGCGCCTGGCACGCGGCCAGCCGCGGCATCACCTCGCCGTCCCGTGCGCCAAGCGCCCGGCGGGCCAGCGACACCACGGCCGGGCGGTCCAGCCCCCGTACGGCCAGGCTCAACGCGGCGGCGCCGGCCTGCATCGGGTCCACCGGCGGCGCGGGCAGCGCCGGCATGCGGGGCAGGGCCGGCTCGGCCGGGCACGAGCGCATCCCGTCGGCCAGCGCGCCGAGCGCGAGCAGCCGCTCCTGCAGCACACCACCGCCGTGTTCGAGCACGTGCAGCACCGATCGCCGGGCCCGGTCGGCGTCGCCGCGGGCCAGGCACAGGTCGATCGCCGATACCGCGGCCGGTACGGACCCGGAGCCGTCGAGCCGGGCGAGTTCGGTGAGCCGGCGGTCGCTCGCCTCCGGGGCGGTCACCGCCTCGACGCCGGCCAGCTCGATGCCGAGCCGGGAACGCAGCTCCGGGTCGAGGGGCTCGTCGAGGGCCCGGGACAGGTGCTCGCGGGCGCGCTGGTAGCGGCCCAGCCGGCACAGCGCGGCGGAGCTCTGGCGCAGCCGGTGCACCGCCCAGCGGGCGCCGACCGGGCGGGCCGGCAGCAGGAGTCCGGCCACGTGTTCGTCGGCCGCGCCGGCCAGGTGCGCCAGCCCGGCCGCGCGGGCGTGCAGGTCGGCCCGCTCCCCGGCGGGCAGGTCGGCGAGCAGCCGGTCGGTCACCTGCGGCGCGACGATCCGCAGCCGGTCGCCGTCGGCCACGGTGAGCCCGCTCGCGTCCAGCACCGCACGCATCCGGTCGGCGCTCATCGTGAACGGCTCGACCAGCGTGTACACCAGCGGCAGGTCGAGCAGGCCGTCGCAGACCGCCACCGCCCGCAGCGCCGCGGTCGCGTCGTCGCCCAACTCGCGCAGCACGTACGAGACGCGCTCGGCCCACGCCGAGGCGGCCGCGCCGTCCAGCTCGGGCACCGCGGCGGACACCGGTTCGCGCCGGCCCGCGCGCAGCAGCCGGAGCATGTCGTCCAGCACGTCCGGGCGGCCCGCGCTGAGCCGCGCCGTGGCGTCGGTGAACCCGGCGTCCGGCGCGGCGCCGAGGGCGGCCTCGATGCCGCGTTCGACCTCGCACGAGGTGAGATCGCGCAGCTCGACGTCGGCCACCGGGATCAGGTCGTGCAGCGCCCGCACGCCCAGCCAGTCGGCCTCCTCGGCCACGTGTACACCGCCGAAGAGCACCGCGGCACCCCGGCCGGGCAGGCGCCGGACGAAGGCCCGCAGCCAGCGCCGCGAGGGCGCGTCCAGCCGGCGCGAGTCGCGGATGACGATGAGGGCGGGCCGGTCGCGCAGCGCGTTGACGGCCTCGCGCAGGCCGGGCGGCGGGCACCCCGGCCGGGCCTCGCGGTCGGGGTCGACGCCGGTCAGGCTGCCGATCATGCGGCGCACCCCCGCGTACGGCACGCGGTGCTCGGCGCGGCCGGCGCCGGCCTCGAGCACGAGCAGGCCGCGGTCCGCGCCGGCACGGATGAGCCGGCGTACCAGGGCCTGCTGGCCGTTGCCGCAGTGTCCGGGCAGCGTCGCCAGGCAGGGCCGGCCCGCAACGGCCGCGTCAAGCATGGCGGTGAGCCGCCGCTCGCACTCCTGGCGCCCCGCCGGCACGGGATCCGCCGTCGCCAGGCGCGTCACGAGGCGACCGGCACGGCACGGCACGTCGCGTACCTGTCGCCGGCGATCGTCACTCGTCAATTGTGAGGAAAACCGGACCGCGGAATACCCGTAGATCGATCCGATAGCCAGGGGCGGTTACGGTCTTCTAGGGGTTGACAATCCCCGTCAGAGCGGAATGTTCCCATGGACGCCGCGGGCCGCGGGTGCGCCGGCCAGCGCCTCGGCGATCTTCAGGCGGGTCTGCGCCGGCTCGATCACCTCGTCGATCAGGCCCAGTTCGGCCGCGCGGTCCACCCCGCCGGCGACCTTCTCGTGCTCGGCGATCAAGCGCGCCTCCAACTCGGCCCGCTCATGGGCGGGCGCGGCGGCAAGCTCGCGGCGCTTGAGGATGCCGACGGCCGCCTTCGCGCCCATCACCGCGACCTCGGCGGTCGGCCAGGCGAACACGCGCGTCGCGCCGAGCGCGCGGGAGTTCATCGCGATGTACGCGCCGCCGTACGCCTTGCGCAGGTGCAGCGTCACCCGGGGCACCACGGCCTCGGCGAACGCGTGCAGCAACTTGGCGCCGCGGCGCACCACCCCGCCCAGCTCCTGGTCCACGCCGGGCAGGTAGCCGGGCACGTCGACCAGCACCACCAGGGGGACGGCGAACGCGTCGCACAGCCGCACGAACCGCGCCGCCTTCTCCGCGGACAGCGAGTCCAGGCAGCCGCCCCGGCGCAGCGGGTTGTTCGCCACGACGCCGACCGTGCGCCCGCCGAGGCGGCCGAGCCCGATCACGATGTTCGGCGCCCACCGGGCCTGCAACTCCTCGAAGGAGCCGTCGTCCAGCACGGCGTGCGCGACCGGCCGCACGTCGTACGCCCGGCGCACGTTCTCCGGCAACGCCACCGCCGGCATCGGCGCGGCCGCCGAGCCCAGGTCGAATCGCCCCGGCACGGCGAGCAGCGTGACCAGCCGGCGGCACCGCGCGTACGCGTCCGGCTCGTCGGCGGCGACCACGTGCACGACCCCGGAGTGTCTGCCGTGCGACACCGGCCCGCCGAGGCCCTCCTGGTCGATGTCCTCGCCGGTCACGGCCCGGACCACCTCCGGGCCGGTGACGAAGATGCGACCGGCCCTCGACATGATCACCACGTCGGTGAGCGCCGGCCCGTACGCGGCGCCGCCCGCCGCCGGGCCGACCACGACGGACAGCTGCGGCACCCGCCCCGAGGCCCGGACCATCGCGGCGAAGACCTTGCCGACACCGTCCATCGAGTGCACGCCCTCGGCCAGCCGCGCGCCGCCGGAGTGCCAGATCCCGATCACCGGCAGGCGCTGCGCGACCGCCAGGTCGATGGCCGCGGCGATGCGCACGCAACCGTCGTGGCCCATCGCGCCGCCCATCCGGGTGCCGTCGGTGCAGAACACCACGACGTCGCTGCCGGAGATCCGGCCGCGCGCGGTCTGCACGCCGAGGTCGTCGGGCTCGTTCAGCAGCGTCTCGGTGCCGGCGTCCAGCAGCTGACCGATGCGGAACAGCGGGTCGCGTACCTCGACGGTCGACTCGATGGCATTGATGACCGCTGTCATGACCGCCCGTTCGCTCGGCAATTGTCAGCATCATGAGACGGCACCGCCGGATAGGCGAATTGCTAGATTCGGCGGGCGAGGTCCGGCAGACCGGACAGACCGGCACCGGGCGATGTCAGACTGGCGGCCATGACGGCGATCGAGAGCCTGGCGCTGACCAACTACGGGCACTTCACCACCATGCGCGTGGAGGCCGGCCGGGTCCGCGGACTGGGAATGCACCTGGACCGCCTGGTCAGCGACTGCGCCACCCTGTTCTCCGCCGAACTGCACACCGCGGACCTCCGTGAGCGGATCCGCGCCGCGGTGGCCGGCCTCGAGGGACCGGTCACCGTCCGGGTCACGGTGACCGACCCGGGCCTGTCACTCGCCCGGCCGGCCGCGCCGGCCGACCCGGAGCTGCTGATCACCACCCGCCCGGCCCCGCCGGAGGATCAACCGCCCCTGCGCGTACGGTCCGCCCGCTACGTTCGCGACCTGCCCGCGGTGAAGCACACCGGACTCTTCGGCCCGCTGTTCGAGCGGCGCCGCGCCCAGCAGGACGGCTACGACGACGCGCTGTTCGTCGGCCCGGACGGCCTGGTCTCCGAGGGCGTCACCTGGAACGTCGGCTTCTTCGACGGCGAGAGCCTGATCTGGCCGCTGGCCGAGGTGCTGCCCGGCGTGACGGCACGGCTGCTGGCCGCCGCGTACGACGGGCCGCAGCGCACCGAGCCGGTCAGCCTGCCCCGGCTGGCCGGCATGACCACCGCCTTCTCCCTCAACTCGGCCGGGGGCGTCCGGCCGGTCGCCGCGATCGACGCGACCCGCTTCGACACCGGTCACCCCGTCCTCGATCTGCTGCGCAAGCGGTACGCCGAGGTCGTACCGGAAGCCATCTGATCCGGAATCCGTCAGGCAGGCAGCTTCGGGCGTCGCGACGCCCCGAAGGTCCGGTACAGCATCACCACGACGACGATCAGGCCGAGCGCGCCGATCCGTCCGGCCCACAGCCAGGGCGAGGTGGGCTCGGCCCAGACCAACCGGATGAGCACCGTGCCGATGCCGCGGCCCTGCGGCCCGTCGGAGCCGAGCGCGATACCGGACGCGGTCATGAGCATGAACAGGAACAGCAGGCCGACCAGCGACCGCCGCACCACGCCGGTCCCGGGCGATGCCCCGATCGCGAAGAACAGCGTCGCCCAGCCCATCAGGAGCAGGATGAGGATCGAACCGCCGCCGACCAGGGTGCCCACGAAGATGGCGACGAACGCGTAACCCATGGTGTGCTCGTCGATCAACCACAACGGGTACAACAACGGCAACTGGGCGATGCCCAGGACGAACACCGCGGCCATCGGGGCGAGCATGTTCCGCAGGACCGACAGCACGTCGCGGGAGCGGCGCAGGGACGCGCGCAGCGCCGCGAACACCGGGATCGCCACCAGCAGCAGCGGCCAGACCGGCATCGTCTCCGGGTCCTCGTCCACCGCGAGGCCGGCGGCGGCCACCGCGACGAACATGACCACGGTATCGATGACCAGGGCCCACCGGATCGCGTGCCAGGGCAGCAGGTCACTCACCGGCGGGGCCGGTTCGCGCTGCTCCGGTACCGGAAAGGGGTTCGGTTGCTGCGGCCGGCGGCGGGGCGGGTGGTGGCGACGACGACGTGACACCGGCACGACCGTAATCCGCCCGTGCCAACCGCCAACCACCAGCAGAAACACCCCCGGATCACGGGGGCGGGGCTAACCGCCCGCGCTGCTGGCGGCGGCGTCCCGGATCGATTTGCGCAGGGCGGGGCCGGCCGGTCCGCTGAGCTCGGTGAGTTCCTGGATGCGCCGCTTGTTGGCGCGTAGGGTCTTGCGGTCCAGGACGAGCCGGAGGTCACCCGCGGCGACGATGGCCACGAGCGCCGCGTCGGCGGCCTCGACCCTGCCGACGGGTGTCTTCAGGGCGGCGTTGACCCGGCCGAGGAGCTCCTTGCGGACGCGGGGGTCGCGGATTGTCACCTTGGTCGTGGGAAACAGCCCGAGGATCCTGCGGGGTTCGAGGCGGACCCAGCCGCCGTCGCCGAGCTGCCGGCGTACCGCACTGACGGCGGGGCGCTGCCGGCGGCCGACCCAGGAGTGCCACCTGCGCGGCCTGGCGCCGGCGATCTCCTCGAGGAGCGCCTCGAGGACCGGATCGTGGCAGGGGTGCCGGACGCCGACGGCGGGGCGGCCGCGTTCGTCGGTGAGGTGGCCGCCGAGGTAGAGGTCGGCGAGGGCCGCGGCGCGCAGCATGGCGCCGAGGTTGGTGCCCATCCGGACCCTGCCCTTCTCCGGGCTGTAGGCCAGCAGGAAGATGCGCTGCGGGAGGCTGCCGGGAACTGTCATGTCACTCTTCCTCCGGTTCGGGTGTTGCGGGGGGCCGGCCGGGTCCGCGCATCCGGCCGACTCCCCCGGGCAGCCGGCCGGCGTCGGCGAGCGCCTTGCGCAGCAGATACTCGATCTGGGCGTTCGCGCTGCGGAGCTCGTCCGCGGCCCAGCGCGCGAGTGCGTCGTGCACGGCGGGATCGAGCCGGAGGAGAAGCTTCTTCCGTTCGGTAGCCATGCGCCTAGGAGTAGAGGGTGCCCGCGTTGACCACGGGCTGGGCGTCCCTGTCGCCGCACAGGACCACCAGCAGGTTGCTGACCATCGCGGCCTTACGTTCCTCGTCGAGGTCGACGACGTGGTTCTCCGCGAGGCGGAGCAGCGCCATCTCCACCATGCCCACCGCGCCTTCGACGATGCGGGTCCGGGCCGCGACGATCGCGTTCGCCTGCTGCCTGCGGAGCATGGCGTGTGCGATCTCGGGCGAGTAGGCGAGGCGGGTCAGGCGGGACTCGATGATCTTCACTCCCGCGGCGGCGACCCGCACGCCGATCTCCTCCGACAGCCGGGCGGTGATCTCGTCGGCGTTGTCGCGCAGGGACTTCAGGGCGGTGTCGTGTGAGTCGTAGGAGTAGCTGTTGGCGATGTGCCGGACGGCCGTCTCGGTCTGGATGGCGACGAACTCGATGAAATCGTCGACCTCGAAGACGGCGCGAGCGGTGTCCTCGACGTGCCAGACGACGACAGCGGCGATCTCGATGGGGTTGCCGTCGGCGTCGTTGACCTTGAGCACGTCGGTCTCGTGGTTGCGGATGCGGGTGGAGACCTTGCGCCGGGCCGTGAGCGGGTTGACCCAGCGGAGTCCGTCGGTGCGGACGGTGCCGGTGTAGCGACCGAGGAGCTGAAGGACGCGGGCCTCACCGGGCGCGACGGCGGTGAGGCCGGCGAAGCCGATCAGGGCGGTCAGTCCGAACAGGATGCTGAGGGCGATGAGGCCGACGATGACCGCGGTGCTCCCCTGCTGCACGCCGACCACGAAGGTGACGAAGCTCATGAGGATCAGCAGGACGGACGTCGCGAGGACCGGCCAGCCCGAGGCGCCCCGGGCGATGCGCTCGCGTACCTGCGGGGCGGGCAGGTCAAGGTGTTCCGTCATGTAAGGCTCCTTCGGGGGTGATGATGTCTCGAGACTAGCAAACTGATATCACATTTCCAAGCGGGGGCCGGAAGGTCTTGACCAGCGACGGTCGCGGCGAGCGTCGCGGAGGACTACGACCTGACCCACGCCGAGATCAGAACCGTGCGGGTGTACGCGCCGAGCAGGAGTGTCCGGCCATCTCTGCGGTTGCAGGGGCTCTACTCATGGCGTCCGAGGATGCCGCACGGTCGCGTGGACTGAAGTCGTCGGAACTCAACGGCGTCATCTCGGATCGTCGATGAACCGGCCTCTCGCAACGAGCTTGCTGCCTTCGTACAGTTGCACGCCGTCCTTTGGAGGGAACCGGTCGGCGTGAAGCGCCTCGAACACAAGCTCGATGTCGACGTCATAGGAGAGTCCCAGATCGAATGTCTCGCCCGGGACGGGAGAACGGACGATGCAGCTGGTGAACAAGGAGCCCAGTCGTATCTGTGGCCGATAGCCGTCCGCCGCCGGGGTGAAACGGCCACCTTCGTCGGTTCGCAGGAAGGTGACACGCGCTCGGACGGCCGTCACCTGCGTCCTCCGCACAGCACCGGACTCTTCCTGACCTTCATGCCGCCATTCTGGCGGCGCAGCGGTCGGCGGTGGCTGCAGGTCCGCCCCTTCACCTCGCACCCCACGAAGATCTCCTGATTGGACGGCAACAGGGCGACGCTGTCGGAGGTGGTCGTCGGGCCGAGGCGCACCGACACCCCGGCGCCCCCCGCGCCGGACGGCGTGGTCTCCGCGGCGTTCATAGGCCCGAGGTCGACCGCAGCCAGGTCGGTGCGGAATCTCCCAGATTCATCCGTTCGAGTCCGTCGAGCATCGCCGTCAGCCGCTTTTCCGTGATGTCGTCCTCACCGCCGACGAACATCCCGGCCTGCGGGCGTCGGGTCAGGAATGCCGCGACATCCACCCGCGGCCCGTGGAACAGGTGCAACTCGGCTTCGAGCAGGGGTCCGGACATCCGGAGAATCCAGGTGGGGTCCATGCCCGGCGCGTCGAGCGGGCCTTCGAGTTCCAGGTTCAGCGATGCCGCGTGCGCTTCGGCCCAGGACCGCAGGCTGAGTCCGACTTCGAGGTCCCGGCCCTCGTTCGGCTCATCGGCGGCTTGCTCCCCGGACGGCATGCGAACAACCTAATACCGGGGCAAGCCGGACGTGGCTCGGGATCCGGTTTACCGTCGTGGCGCGATCCGCGCGGAATCCTGAACCGCCGAAGAGTGACAGGTCGGCTTCACTGACGCGCCAACCGTTCGGGAAGTGTGGGATGACCGGTCAGTCCCGCTGCCTGCATCGGCATATCCCCTGCTCACGACGCAGTACACCAAGATCTTTCCGCTATCGTCGCGCGGTGTCCTCGTCGTCGCCCGATTCGCATGGATTGATAGGCAATGCTCTGGCCGGCTACCGGTCGGCCTGGGTCCATCGCCGGCCGTTGCTGGCCGTCCTGCTGCCCGTCCTGGCGCCGGCATCGATCGGGCTGTTCGTGCTGGATCTCCTCCTCGGCCGCGACCGGATGGTGATCGTCAACGGCGACGCGACGATCCCGGGCGGAGGCAGCGAGGTGCTCGCCTGGATGAGGCTGGGCCTGGTTGCGGCGTTCTGGCTGCTGGCGCTCTCCGCCGCGGCCCTGGTGGCGACGGGCGCGGTGCGCGGTCATGCCGTGCGTCCGCGGAAGGCGATCCTGGCCGCGTTGCGGCACTTCCCGGTGTTCGCCGCCGGCATGTGCGCGGCGGTCGCCGCCACCCTGCTGACGCTGTGGGCGGTCGCCGGTCTTGCCGGCGCGGTCGGCGGCGGGGTGGGTCTCGTCCTGGTCCTCGGCGCGCTGGTGGCCGCGGGCGTGGTGTGTGCGCGAATGCTGGTCGGCCTGATATCGCACCAGCTCGGCGGTTTCGACTGGACGCTGACCCGCGGCCGGGTGGCGGGCACAGCTGGGGCGTTCCTGCTGGGCGGGGTCGCCGTTCCGCTGTTTCTGGCGTACCTGGGCGACCGGGTCCTGCCGGCCGCGACCCTGCCCGTCGCGGCGCGGGTGATCGAGGCGGCGCTGTTCACCGGCCTGATCGCCGTGCAGGCCGGCATCCTCGCCCACGTCTACCTCTTGCCGCGGGACACGTCGGGCGGGTGGGAGTCCACCGACCTGGCGGCCGTCGACGCGCTGTTGGCCGAGCTGGCCGGCGGTCCGGCCCGCCGGCCGTGGTTCGGGGCGGCGGCGATGGTCGTCGCGGTGCTGGCACCGGCCGGCGTCGCGGCCGCGGACCCCCTCGGCCTGCCGACCGTGCGGTCACACGCCGACGCCCCGGGCGGCGCGGCGGCCGTGGCCTGGCCGGCGGGGCGGCATCCGGTCATCGCGACCTTCACCGGAGCCCGGTTCTGCGACAACGACGTGTGTGACCGCTACGTCTCCCACGACGGCGGGCCGGCGGTGATGGACGGCCGCGGCAGCGCCGGAATCAGCGCGGACGGCGACACCGTCGTCAAGGCCGCCCTGACCGGCGCTCAGGACAACGGCGGACCGTTCGTTCACTACGCGCGGTGCACCCGGGACGGCTGCCGGGAGGCGTGGCTGCCCGTCCGAGCCTCGGCCGACGAGGCCTTCGGATGGCCGGAACTCGCCGTCGCGGTCGCTCCCGACGATGCCGTCTGGTTCGTCCTGGCGATGCCCTCCGCGGAGAACCGGCCGGGAAAGGCGACCTACCGGGTCACCTTCGTCCGGTGCGCGGACGTCGCGTGCGCAAGACCGCAGCGGCACCCGGCCGGCGCCGTCGAGCGCATGCCGGGCGACGGATACCAGGATGGACAGCGGGCCCGGCTGTCGATCGGCGCCGACGGGCGCCCGGTGGCCGCCGTCCGGACCGGGCTGGGGGCCGTGCTGGTGACCTGCGCTCCGATCACCTGCGCCGCGGCACGGAACACGTGGGTCTTCGCCGGTGAGCCCGGCGAGGTCTGGGCGGCGCCGGCCACCTTCACCGATCAGGTCAGCGCATTTCAACCGGGCATGTTGCGGATCGGCGAGCAGATGAGATCGCTGGACAGCGGCGAGGTGTCGCCCGATTCGGGAGCGCTGGCGGTCGCCGGATCCCGCGTCTACGCCACCGCGGCCGAGGCGACGACCCGGCGGCAAGGACCGCACATCACCGTCGGCGCGCCGGCCGAGCGGGAACAGCCCGAGCACTGGCAGCAGGTCCTGTGGAGCTGCGACCGGTCACGCTGCCGACGTCAGGTCCTCGAGGAGTTCGACTCGGCCGGCGGACGCGAGTTCCTGGCCGTCGGCGCGGACGGTCGGGCCCTCATCGTCCGGCAGGACCGCATCCTCCTCGTCGCCGCTCCGGCATCGAGCTGAGCCGACATCTCGAACTGACCGCACTTCGCTCCACAAGAGAGTCCCGAGAGGCCCGCGCGGGCGTCTCCTGATGATCACCGAGCGTGGCATCGACACCCTACTATGCCGGGGGTCGCGGCACAGGCGCCGCGATCCCCCGTCAGAAGGGTCGTCCCAATGCCACTGAAGACGCACCGACTACTGACCGCGGCGCTGGCCGGCATCGTCCTGTCCGCCGTCGCCGCCGCGCCCGGGTCGGCCGCCCCGGCCGCCTCCGACCGCACCAGCAGGGCGGAGATCGCGCGGGTCGACGCGGTACCCACTCCCAAGCTCGGCTGGTACAAGTGCTACGAGATCGCCGAGTGCGCAACCACCCGGCTACCGCTCGACTACGACCGGCCGAAGGGCGCCACCACCGAGATCGCCATTCTGCGGATCAAGGCGAAGGACCAGCGGCACAAGATCGGCAGCCTGTTCCTCAACCCCGGTGGGCCGGGCGGCTCGGCGACCGAGTTCGCCCTCTTCGCGCCGTACTTCCTCAGCGATTCGCTGCTCCAGCGCTTCGACATCGTGGGTGTCGATCCCCGCGGAATCGGCGCCAGCGCGAACGTACGCTGCTTCAGGTCGGTCAAGGACCAGACCGCGGTGTTCGATCTGCTGAACGTGCCGTTCCCGTACACGAAGGCCGAGGAGCAGCGGTACGTGACCGGCTCGAAGCGGTTCGGCAAGGCCTGCTCCACCACCGGCCGGCCGCTGTCCGGCGCGATGTCCACCGCCGAGGTGGCCCGGGACATGGACGTCATGCGCCGCGCCGTCGGCGACCGGAAGCTGAACTATCTGGGCTTCAGCTACGGCAGCGCGCTGGGCCAGTACTACGCGAACCTGTTCCCGGACCGGTTCCGGTCCCTGGTCGTGGACGGCGTGCTCGACCCGACCGCCTGGGTCGGCAACACCCGGCAGATCCTCGACGAGCGGCTGCGCTCGTCCGACGGCGCGTACAAGGCGCTGATCGAGATCCTCAGGCGCTGCGACCGGGCGGGCGAGAAGTACTGCGTCTTCGCCGCGGGCGACCCGGTCAGGAACTTCGAGACGATCGCCCGGGAACTGCGTGCGAAGCCGCTTGAACTGCCCGACGGCGAGGGCGGCACGTTCACCGTGACCTACGCGATCTTCGTCAGCGCGATCCTCGGCTCGCTCTACGGTGTCGACGCGGGCCCGGTGGTCACCGAGATCGCCGCGGAGGTCTGGGCGGCTCTCAATACCGGCTCGACCGCGGCGCTGACCGAGCGGGCGCGGGCGGCGCAGGCGACCAAGCGGGGGTACGACTTCCCGTACGAGAACGGCTTCGAGGCCAGCAGCACGGTCATCTGCACCGATGGCCGTCATCCGGCCGACGCCGGATCCTGGCCGGCCGCCACCGCCCGCCGCGACCAGCGGGCGCCCTACTTCGGCCGGGCCTGGGGCTGGATCGACAGCCAGTGCGCGCAGAAGACGTGGACCGTGCAGGACGAGGACGCCTATCGCGGGCCGTTCACCAGGCGGACCGCCGCACCGGTGCTGGTCGTCGGCAACTTCTGGGACCCGGCGACGAACTACCAGGGCGCCGTCTCGTCGAGCCGGCTGCTGCCGAACTCGCGGCTGCTGTCCAGCAATAACTGGGGGCACACCGCGTACGGGTCGGGCGTGTGCGCCACCACCGCGATCGACGACTACCTGCTGACCGGTACGCCGCCCGCCAAGGGCACGGTCTGCACGGACTCGGTGCAGCCGTTCACCGAGCCGCTGCCGCCGCCGGGGACGCCCACCACCCTGTCCGCGCCGACCGGCAAGCAGCGCCCGCCGGTCGCCACGCTGGTGCCGGAGTCACTGCTGACCCCGGAGAAGTGACCGCTCGTGGGCGGGGCGGCCGCGGCCGCCCCGCCCACGCGAAATTCGGTCGCGCCGCGGTCGGCGTGCCGGGTAACCTCCTCGCCGCACACAGCTTCGAGGAGGCCGTCATGTACAGCGAATACGACGCCCAGGCGTCCTTTTGAGCCGACCAGCAAGCGTCGCAGGGGGTTCCCTCTAGCGAGACCCAGGTCAAGCGCGGCGACCGGACGGTCGGTGTCGACACCGAACTGATCGAGAAACTCGGCGGAAACGACCCCTGCCCCTGCAGGTCCGGGCGGCGGTTTCCGCCGTTGCTGCCGCGCCGGCGGCAGATACGACGACACGAACGGCCACTACTACGTGCGGGACTGATCGGTCGACGGCGGCGCGCAGGCGCCGCCGTCGCCCTCCCCTAGCCCGTTGCCGCGTTGTGCTTCGCGACCAGGCCTGGTAGTTCGTCCAGCGAATCGATGCGGAACAGGCACCGCTCGGACACGGCCGGGATGTCGAGGATGTGACCCCACGGACCGCGGCGGATCAGGCACGCCTTCATGCCGGCCGCCCCGGCCGGGCGGGCGTCGTTGTCGGGCCGATCGCCGACGTAAAGGATCGAGGAAGCGTCGCCGCCGCCCTCGCGAACGACCCGCTCGAAGAAGGCCGGCGACGGCTTCTCCACTCCCCAACCATCCGACGTGCCGATCACGTCAACGGGCAAGTCGAGGGCGCGCAGGAGCGTCTCGGCGCGAGCCGGCTGGTTGCCGGCCAGGCCGACGAACAGGCCCTGCTCCTTCAGGGAGTCCAGGCACGCTCGCGCGTCGGGATAGAGGTCCTCCTCGCCGAACGACTCCGGCCTGCCGGCGGCCGCCCGGCGCTCGTACTCGGCGGCGAGATCGAAGCCGGGCCGGAAGACCCGGAACGTCTCCCGATGGTCCAGACCCCGGGCGATCACCGCGCCGAAGACCGCCGAGAACGTGTGCCGTGGAACGCCGAGCCAGTCCGCCCAGGTCTCGAACTCGCGGGACTCGTCGAGAATCGTCCCGCCGACATCGAAGAAGACTGCGTCGATCATTCGCGTTCCTCCGTCATGCTCGGCGCCGGGCTCAGGCTAGTTTGTTCGGATGAGTCTCCTTGATGACGTCGCGAAGCGTGACGGCTGGCGGTGCTGGGTGTGCGACGAGCCGGTCGACGCCGACATGTCGGTGAACGACCCGCGTGGCCCCAGCGTCGACAGCCGCACCGCCGACCGGAAGGCCAAGGTCGCCGAGCGGCTCGCGCACCGTGCCTGCAACACCCGCAAGGGCGCGGTCAAGGTGGTCATCGCCTGGCCGGACCGCCTGCACGTGGTGGAGCCCGCGCCGCTGATCACGGTCGCCGAGCGCCTCGAACGCAAGGGCGGCCGCGAGCTGGTCGCCCGCTGTCCGAGCCGGAAGGACGCCCAGGAGGCGGCCGACTGGCTGGTCGACCGCTTCTCCCGGCTGGTGCCCGGGCTGCCGGTGACCGCGAGCGTCGACGCGGGCGGCGGCCAGTTCCTCGTCGCCCTGGCCACCGGCCGCCGCTGACGCCGCGTTCAGGCGGGTTCGATCCAGAGGTTGCGATAGCGCACGTTCGCGCCCGGGTCGCCGTGGTCCTGCAGGCGGATGGGCAGCAGGTCCGGGCCCTCCGGGGCGCCGTTGCCGGTGGGGCCGTCGATCGCGACGTTGTTGTGCACGGTCGTTCCGTTCCAGACCACGGTGACGCGCGCATCCTCGGTCTTCGTGGCGCCGTCGTACCGGGCCGCCCGGAAGGTGATGTCGTAGGTCTGCCACGTCTCCGGCGCCGTTCCCGCGTTGGCGGAGGGCGCCCGTTTCAGGTAGACGGCGGCGCAGTCGTTGTCGGCCGGCGCCGGCTTGCCGTACGTGTCGAGGATCTGGATCTCGTAGCGGTCCTGCAGGTAGATGCCGCTGTTGGCACGGGCCTGGCCGGTCACGTCGGCCGGCAGGTTCGGCAGCCAGAACTCGGCGTGCAGCCGGAAGTCGCCGAAGGTCTGCTTGGTGCGGATGTCGCCGCCGAGCACCTCGGCGGAGCCGCCGGAGACGGGCCAGGTCGGTGCGGTGCCGTCGGCGTTCTGGAAGGCCTGCAGGTTGCCGCCGTCGAACAGCGTTACCCGGCTGGTGCCGTTGTGGGTCCACCTCTGCTGTGCGACGTTCGCCGGCTCCCAGATCTGGACCTGCGTGCCGTCCGTGCTCGCCCCGCCCGCCGCGTCGAGCACCTTGCCGGACTGCGGGTTGAGCAGCGATCCGTCGGGCTGGGCCTGCCACGCCTGTGCGGCGCTGCTGTTGCACGTGTACAGCTGGACCACGGTGCCGTTGGTGGTTCCGGCCTCCCGGACGTCCAGGCACCTGCCGAGCGCCCGGAGGGTGTCGCCGATGCGGGTCCAGCTCTGCGCGGAGGAGTTGTTGCACGTGTACAACTGGATCTTGGTCCCGTTGGCGGTGCCGGCGTTGTCCACGTCGAGGCATTTGCCGCCGATGCCGGTGATGGTGCCGGTCCGCGGCGCCGTCGCGGTGCCGTTGCCGACGGTGAGGCTGTCCAGGTTGACGTGCCCGACGTCGCCGGTGTCCACCTTGTACGCGATCGTGTTGCCTCCGGTCCGCAGGGTCACAGTGTCGGCCTTGGCCGCCCAGGTGTCCCAGTTGCCGGTGTCGGCCAGGCTGATCTGCCGCACCTTGACACCGTTGACGTACAGGCTCACGGTCTTGGCGCCGGCCGACGGGTTCGGGCCGTTGCTGTAGCGCAGGGAGATCGGGTACGAACCGGCCGACGGCACGTCGACGCTGAAGGTGGTCGCCGCGCCGACCGCGCCGAAGCCGGCGACGAATCCTGACCCGGTGTAGCCGGTGTGGTCGGAGGCCACCCCCGCGCTGCCGCTGAGGCCGGCGTTCTCGGCCTCGGCCCGCTCAGTCCGCAGCGTCGTGCCGTCGACGAGGGCGTTGAGGGTGTACCACGCCTCGGTGCTCCACAGCGACGCGCCGGAGGTCGAGGTGAAGGGTCGCGGTGAGCGGACGTGCACGACGCGACCCGGCTTGAGCCCGGTCAGCTTGAGCGTCACCTTGAGCCGGTCGGCCGAGAGGGTGGCCGCCGCCACCGGCAGCGATTCCTCGTCGACCTTCGGACCGCCGTACGCCGGTGTCGGCACGTAACGCCACTGCTCGGCCCGGTACCGCGCGGCGAGCTGCGCGGCGGTGTCGGCCGAGACCGGCTGGGTGTACTCGAGCTCGAAGCCGTCCGCGACCGCGCGCATCGCCTTGATGTCGAAGACGCCGGTGCCGTTGGGAGTCAGCTTCTGCAGACCGTAGGTCAGCTTGCCCTCCTGACCCCAGTTGCCGCCCGCGCCGATCCCGCCGGTGTAGAGGGCGCCGTCGGGACCCTGGCTCAGGCGCAGCACGCCCGCCTCCAGGCCCTGGGTCAGGCGGAAGACCGCGCCCTGGTACTGCCCGTTGATCTTCTCGAGGAAGGCGCGCTGGATGCCGCCGTACGTGACGTCGCCGAAGAGCATCTGGCCCGCGTACGGCCCCGAGCCGAGCATGAGCGGGGTGCTCGGCGAGTTGGCGATCTCGTTCTGCGGCAACCACAGCACCGGCTGGGTGACCGGCCGGGCGTCGAACGGGCCGTCGGGATTGGTGTAGTGGTTGAAGAAGCGGTCCTGCCTGATCTGCACCAGCTTCGACGCGGGCAGCCAGCCGCCCTGGTTGTCCAGGACGAAGATGTCGCCCTCGGGCCCCCAGCCGATGCCGTCGGGGGTGCGCAGGCCGCCGGCGATGTACTCCACCGCGCCGGTCGTGCGGTTGATCTTCAGGGTGGTGCCGCGGTTCGGTGAGCCCTGCGGCTGGGTGGTCGCGCCGCCGAGGTCGATGGAGACGGACAGGCTCAGGTAGAAGTAGCCGTCCTTGTACAGCAGGCCGAAGGCGAACTCGTGGAAGTTGCCGTCGAACGGCCACGTGGCGACCCGGCGGTACTGGTCGATGACACCGTCGCCGTTGGTGTCGTCGAGTTCGGTGAGCTCGTGCTTCTGCGAGACGTAGATCTTGCCGTCGACGATCTTCAGGCCCATCGGTTCGCGGAGCCCGGTGGCGATCTTCTTGTAGGTGACCTGGCCGGGTGAGCTGGCGCCGGTGACGCCGCTGAGGACGTACACCTCGCCGGCGACGGTGTCGCTGCCGCCCCAGGTGGCGATCGCCAGGCGCCCGTCGGGGTACCAGTCCATCGCGGTCACCTGCGGCTGGAAGCCGGCCGGCCGCAGATTGGTGAGGGTGTAGCCGGGGTGAACGGCGTTGAGCGGAAGGCCGTCGCCGGGGCTGTCCGCCGAGCCTTCGCACTCCTTGCGGCCGGGCGCGGTCACCCTGACCACGCCGGCGTCGGTGCTCAGCACCGAGCCGGGCACCAGCGCGAACGAGCTCGCCCCCGGTGGCCGCCACTCCAGGGTGAGCTGCTGGCCGCCGTCGCGCTCGAAGTAGTCGATGTGCAGGGCGCGGTAGCCGGTCGCGAGGGTCACCGCACCCTCCATGGAGGTCACACCGTGCAGCCCGTCGTGGTTGATGACGGTCGCGCCGTCGATCAGCAGTCGAGAGCCGTCGTCGCTGGTCAGCCGGAACGTGTACGAGCCGGCGGTGGCGATGTTGACGTTGCCGATCACCTCCGCCTGGAAGCGGTCCTCGAAACCGAAGTCCGCGGCGGCGGTCCAGTTGACCGCCGGCATGAGCTTGTCGACGTTCGGGGTCTGCCCGGGCTTGAGCGTGCAGATTCTGTCGCGCGCCGCCTGCAGGTCGTAGGTGCGCAGCGTGACGCCGGGTTGCTGCGGCGGAACGGCCGCGGCGGCGGGGACCCCGTGCAGCAGGGCCGCGAGCAGGGTGGCGCCCATCAGCAGGGACGTACGTGGCCAGGCGAAACTCAGTTTCCTCATCGGACGCTCCGCAGACACCAACACGGTCGGGACCGAAAGTCGACGACCATCGATGCCCGCAGACGCTAGGCGGCTTATGACGAGAAGTCCACAACTTTGGTTAACTTGCCATGAACTTTTGCATCAATAGACAGAAGCCAACGTCCTGATAGGACGGTGCGGACAGGTGCACCCACCACGCCGGGGCGGCGTGGTGGGTGCACGTGATCCGATCACCCACCGTGTTCGTGTGGGGCGCCGATGCTGTAGATGAGCGTGGCCAGGGCGGTCAGCGTGAGGAGAACGCGAATCCTCATGCACGGATCAGCCGACTGCGCGAACTGCACGCCCGCGGCGAGCCAGACGAGCCAGAGCGCCCTGATCCTGATGGTGCGGAACCCGGCGAGGCGGCCGCCCAGGAGATATCCCAGGGCGACGCCGGAGACCACCGGCGCGATCGTCAACAGCAGAAGGTGCACCGCCTGTCTCCTCTCGTCCGGCACCGGTTCAGCCAACCCGACCGTCCGGTGTGGGTGGTGGATTGCCGACAAACTCCGGAACGCGGTGGCGACGGCGCTGATGGCACGGGCTCGGAGAACCGGAGTGCCGGACGACACCGGCTACGGTGAGCCCGTGGGGGTTTCGCGAGACACCGGCCCGGTGGCCACGTTCTGTGCCGGGCTACGGAGGCGATGGCAGGCGTCCGGGCGCGATCTGCTGAGCGTGGCGCGCGAGGTGAGGATCAGCAGTACGCAGCTCTACGCGATTCTCACCGGACGCTGCGCGAGCTCACCGATGCCAGCCTGCTCGCCGAGCACGCGCCCGGCCGCTACCGGCTGCACGGCCTGCTGCGCGTTTACGCCGCCGAACTCGCCCACCGCAACAACACCGAGGACGACCGCCGGGCCGCGCTCACCCGGCTGCTCGACCACTACACGCACACCGCGCACCAGGCGGATCGGGTGCTGAACCCGACGCGCGCACCGATTCCGATGGGGCTGGGCGACGGGAGCGGCGTACCGACGGAGCCGTTCGACGCTCGCGCGGCGCTGGAGTGGCTGGGCACCGAACGGGCGGTGCTGCTCGCCGCCCTGCGCCAGGCCAGGGACACCGGGCTGGACCGGCACGCATGGCAGCTGGGCTGGGCCCTGGACACGCCCAGCGGTCGCTGGCGCTGTGGGCGGCGCTCGGCCATCCCGCCTGGGAGGGAAAGGCGAGCAACGCGGTCGGCTGGTACCACGCGCAGCTCGGCGCCCCGCACGAGGCCATACCCCACCACCAGCGCGCGGTGGCGCTGCAACAGCAGGCCGGGGACCGGGCGAACGAGGCCGTCGCGCACGACACCCTCGGCCGGGCCAACCACGACCTGGGGCACCACGAGGCGGCGGCGCACCACTACGAGCACGGGCTGCGGTTGGCGCAGGCCCTGGCCGACCCGATCCTGGAGGCCCAGCTCAGCATTCATCTGGGCGACACACACCAGGCGATCGGCGACAACGCCTCGGCACAGGAGCGCTGGGAGGACGCGTACAAGATCCTGGTGAACGCCGACCATCCACAGGCGAGCGACGTCGCCCGCAAGCTGCAGGCGATCCGGACACCGCAGGGCTGAGTCAGAGGTCTTTCGCGGCGGCGACCGGTTGCCGCAGGATGGTGCGCCTCTTGCCGGGTGCGACCTTGCGGAAGTCGCTGAGGTAGATCTCGTGGTGGGTGCCGGCCATGCGGAGCCCCTGACCCGGGATGAACTCATGATGCAGCCGCGCGAGCACGCCGGCCTCGTCGTCGAAGGAACCGATGTGCAGCGTCTGCACGCACCGCCCCTCGAACAGCGCCTGCAGGCGGACGTCGTCGAGACGCGCCGGTCCGTGCCTCGCCCCGGCCTGCTCGACGGCGGTCGCGAACATGGACTGGTCGATCCAGTCCGGCACCATGATCATCAGCGTCCAGTCCCACCGCGACTTGTCCCGTGCGGTGGTGAAGGCGTCCATGTCATCGGCCCACCACAGGCCTTCGAGCGGCGGGACGACGTAGTCGCGCCCGAGCTCCCGCTTGCTGGCGAACTTCAGCTTGTACGCCACCGGGTAGAGCGCCTCGACCGCGTGCGTGAAGGCGGGCGCGGTGTTGGGGTCCCCGTGGCCGTCGACCATGAGGTACCGCATGTCGGGCACGTCGACCAACCGGAACCGGTCTCGTTGCGCCCGGTAGCCGTCGAGGGTCTTCTTGAAGTCGGTCTTGTCGTCAGTTCTGTCGGTCACCGGGCACCTGGACTCGGGTGGCGAGCCACTGCCTTTCTGCCTCCATGAGGCTCAGGGAGTAGGAGAACACCTCGGCCGCCGCGAGCGGGAGGGCGGCCTGCGCCCGCTGCACCGCCCGGACGGCCTGCACCGCGGCCATCCGGGCCTCGATGTGCGCCAGGCGCGTGCGCAGCGCCTGCTCGTACTGCCGCGGCGAGAGCAGGGACAGGTTGGCGACGCCGACCAGCAGCGGATACGGGACCGGCCGCGCCTCGGCGACGAAGGCCAGCGCGTTGCGTGCCGCGACCCGGCGACCCTCGGGGGTGGCGTGGAAGACCCGGCGGGACTTCGCGGCGGCCGGAGCCTGCGGAACATGGAGCAGGCCGCGCCGCCCCAGCTTGGTGAGCAGGTAGTAGATCGAGGAGAACCCAATGTCGGTCCACTGCCGGATGCCCCGCTGCTCGATCACCTGCTCCAGGTCGTAGCCGTGCTGCGGCCGCTCGATGACCAGGCCCAACACGGTCAGCTCGGCAGGGGTCAGCTCCACGGGCATACTCTAGTGCTGGAATAGGGCCGAGGTCTCGGGTGCCCGGCCGGAGATACGGCGGGCACCCGAGACACGGTCACGGACGGACGGACCGCTCAGGCCGTGACGTCGAGCAGGTCGCCGCTGTCGAGGACAGCCTTGAGGGAGCTCAGGTCGAAGCCCTTCTCCCTGAGCAGGTCGACCAGCTGGATTGCGCTGCCGACCGAGCCGACCTCGGCAGAGTCGGTGTCCAGCAGCGCGCTGATCCGGTCGAGTTTGGTCTGGCTCGCGCTCGCGGTGAGCCCGTCCAGCTCGTCCTTGGCGCCACCCGGCGGCGGGCCCTGCGGGCGGCCCTTGGCCGCGGCGATCTTCTCGGCGATCCCGGTTCCGTCGACCGCCGACGTGCCGGACGTCCTCCCGGCCGGCATGCCGGCCTTGATGGCGGCGATGAGGTCGTCGTGCGAGACCCCCTGTGCCTCGGCGACGTCGTTCAGACTCTTGCCGCCCTCCAACTGGTTCTTCAGATCGTCGGTGCTCAGCCCGAGCTTCTCGGCGACGGCCTTCATCGGGTCCTCGCCATTGCGCGGCGGCGGGCCCTGCCGCATCCCGGTCGTGCCCGAGACGGCGCCGGAGAAATTGATCGAAGTCATGGCCGGTGGCCTTTCTGTCGGTGTGAACGCATTCGAGAGGCCTCATCGGGATGGCGGCTCACCGACTTCGGGTTTGACAGCGCATTCATATGCATTCACAGGCTCGCGACAGGTTCCACGCCGCGACTCAGCCGGTCGGCAGGAGCGGGCGCATGAACGTCCGGTCGTATCGCACGACGCACCCGGAATCGTCGCGGATCCGGTCCGCGGCGACGAATTCCGGATCGTTGCCGAAACGCGCGCGGTACCGCTCGTACGCGGCCAGGTTCTCGATAGACGTCCGGCTTCGCCCACTCGCCTTCGAAAAGCACGAGGCTACGGCGTCATTCGCCAGGAACTTCGCCGGCTACTACACGGCGCTGGCGTGGCAGTTCGCGAACGCCGACGACGACAGCGAATGCTTCAGACGTCGGGTGAGTGACGTTCGCGTCGGCGATCGGGTGGAGTTTCAGCTGAACGGAACCGGAGGCGTGAGCTTCCACGCTCTCTACTTCAGGCCGCTCCAGGTCGAGATCGAGTGCAGAAGGGAAGGTGATCCTCCGTGGCTGGTGCCGCTGTCGATGAGCGTTCCTCCCGAAAACAGCGACGAATAGCGGGATTCACCCAGAGCTCACGACGATGCGGCAGGTACCAGGGTGGCGCCGCGCCGGGCGGTCTTCGCCTGGTACATCGCGGCGTCCGCCGCGGCCAGCAGCCCGTTGGCGTCGTACGCCATCCCGGTGCCGACGGCCACGCCGACGCTCACGTCCACGCGGACCTCCCCGAGCGTGAGCGCAACCGGCGCCCTCACCACGTCGCGGATCCGGGCGGCCAGCCCGTGCGCGCGCCGCTCGCAGTCGGGGCCGGTGAGAATCACGATGAACTCGTCGCCGCCGAG
This sequence comes from Actinoplanes sp. NPDC049118, assembly GCF_040648555.1. NCBI lineage: Bacteria > Bacillati > Actinomycetota > Actinomycetes > Micromonosporales > Micromonosporaceae > Actinoplanes > Actinoplanes sp. NPDC049118. The sequence continues at coordinate 291,010 of NZ_JBEZDY010000006.1, read as the reverse complement.
CCGGCCCGCGAAGTCCTCCTCGCGGAGCGCGCCACGGAGCCGTTGCCCCATCGAGCGGAGAAGCTCGTCGCCGGCCGCATGGCCGTGCCGGTCGTTGACCTGCTTGAAGCCGTCCAGGTCCAGGAAGAGCACCGCCACCTGGCTCAACCGCATGCTCAACGCGCGGCCCAGGTGCTCGAGCAACGCCACCCGGTTGGGAAGCTCGGTGAGCGGGTCCATCCGGGCCTGATTGGTGAGCTCCTGCTCGGCGGCCTTGGCGGCGGTCACGTCGTTCAGGTGTGCCACGAACGAGCGGCCGTCGGCGAGCGCGGCCACACAGACATGTACCCAGGCCTCCGCGCCGTCCGTCCGGCGAAAGCGGATGTCACCCCGGCTGGTGTCGACCGATCCCCCGGCCAGCGCGCGGAAGCCGGAACGGGCACGCTGCCGGTCCGCCACGTCGACCCACTGCCAGTAGGGCCTGCCGGCGATGCCGTCGGCGGGCTCGCAGAGCAGCGCCTCCAGCGCCGGATTCGCCTCCGTGATCGATCCCGCGGCGTCGAGCAGCGCCATTCCGGTCGGCGCGTTGCGGAACGCGGCCTGGAAGCGCTGCTGCGCGGCGGCGAGCTCGGCCTCCGCCCGCTTGCGAGCGGTGATCTCGCGGGCGACGATGAGCGCCGCCGGACGGCCGTCGAACTCCAGCGGCGTGCCGGCGGCCTCGATGTCGACGACCCCGCCGTCGAGGCGAATCAGCTTCTCCTCCACGTACTCCAGCGGTTCGCCGTCGGCGGTCAGCGAGCGCATCCGCGCCGCCCCCGGGTCCCGGTAGTCCGGGTGCATGAACTCGATCGCCGGCCGGCCCTGTAGATCGGCGATGCTCCGAGCACCCAGCAACGCGAGGCCGCGGGCGTTCGCGAAGACGTGGTATCCGTCGCAGATCACGAAGATGGTGTCCGGAGACAGCTCCACGAGCGCCTGGAACCAGGCGTCTCCCGCCCGGGTCAGGACATCTGCCGCATGTCCTTCACTCACGACCATCACCACCAGCTCCAGTCAGTTCTCAGCTCACTGATCGGCCGAAGACCAATGGTCCTGAGGACGAACCGGCCGCCGATCCGCACCGGCCTCAGGCGGCGGGGCCGATCGCGGGCTGCGGAGTCGCGAGCTCGGGACCGGTGCGGCGCGCGCGGAGCAACTCGTACAGGGCCGCGGCGGGTGCCGGCCTGGCGAAGTGGTAGCCCTGCGCCTGGTCGCAGCCGAGAACGTTCAGCCGGTCGGCCTGGGTGGCGGTCTCCACCGCCTCGGCGATGGTCTGCAGCCCCAGGATGCGGCTCAGCTCCAGGATCGTGTGGATGAACGCGAGGTCCCGTGCGGCGCCCTGTTCGATCTGCTGCGCCGTGAAGGAGCCGTCCATCTTGAGGATGTCGACGGGCAGCTGGCGCAGGTAGGCCAGGGAGGAATAGCCGGTGCCGAAGTCGTCGATGGCGATCCGGACCTGGTGGTCACGCAGGGTCTGCAGCTGTTCGGTCGCGGTGGCGGCGTCGATGACCGACGTGATGAGCACCGTCTCGGTGATCTCCACGATCAGCGCCGAGCCCGGCACGTCGTTGCGCCGCAGCAGGTCGAGAACGCTCTGCGCGAAGCGCGGGTCGCGCAGCTGATGCGCGGAGACGTTCACGGTCACGGAGAGCCCGTGCTCGCGGTACAGGGTGGACAGGTCGGCGCAGACCTGAGCCATGACCCAGCCGCCGATGGCCAGGATGGCCCCGCTCTGTTCGGCGAGCGGGATGAACTGCATCGGCGGGATGGCGGTGCCGTCGGGGCGGGTCCAGCGCAGCAGCGCCTCGGCGGCGACGATGTCGCCGGTGGCCAGCTCGACGATGGGCTGATAGTGGACGCTGAACTCCCCGGCGTCGAGGGCCTGGTGCATGTCGGCCACGAGCTGGGTGTTGGCGAGCCGCTCGGCGTGCACGGCGGCGTCGTAGACCGCGTACTGCTTGCCGCCGTGCTGCCGCGCGCTGCGCAGCGCCAGGTCGGCATCGCGCAGCGCGTACGTGCGCAGGGTGTTCACCTGCACAGGCACGACGCCGATGCTCGCCGCGAGGTGCCGGGCCGAGATGCCCGGCAGCTCGTACGGGTGGTGCAGGCCGTCGAGGATGCGCTGGGCGATGGCCGGGCCGTCGAGTCCCTCGCAGATGGCGGTGAGGACGGCGAACTCGTCGCCGCTTATCCGTACCACCGTGGCGTCGTCGGGCACGGCGGCGCGGAGACGGCGGGCGGCCTCGAGCAGCACCGCGTCGCCGGCCTGATGCCCGAAGCTGTCGTTGAAGTCGCGGAAGCCGTCGAGGTCGACCAGCAGCAGCACCTCGTCATGGGGGCTGGCGCTGTCCAGGCGGTCCTGCAGCAGGGCCCGGTTACCGAGCCCGGTGAGGCCGTCGAGCAGGGCGCGGCGGTTCAGGAGCGTGGCGAGCTGCGACAGCCGGAAGATCAGCAGGATCGACATGGCGCAGCCGATCAGCTCCAGCACGATCGTCCGGGGCGAGTGCGGTCCGAGATCGGCCACCAGGCTGGTGACGGTCAACCCGCCGATGGCGACGATGAGCGACACGTAGACGAGCATCCGCCGCCGCGGCGCCGGCGACGGGTTACGGGCGACGATGCCGGTGCTGCGCGCCATCGAGGGGTGCAGCGCCGCGCCGCCGATGAGCAGGTAGGAACCCAGCCACCCGAACGCGGTCAGCCGGTCGAGGGTCGTACCGGACAGCAGGGCGGCGAAGTTCACGGTGTTGGTGACGATGAGCAGGCTGGCCGAGGCGACCATCAGCCGGTAGCCGGGTGTGCGTACCCGGGACACGACGACGACGCGCACCGTGAGCACGAGAATGACCAGGTCGATGCCGGCGTAGAGCAGGTAGCTGCCCAGCCGCAGGCCGCTGAACCGGTCGTCGAACAGCAACGGTTCGATCACCAGCGCCCAGGAGAACGCGCCACCCCCGAGCGTCATGATGCCGGCCTCCACGGCGCCGCCGCGGCGCTGCCCGGGCCGGACCCACCAATAGACGCTCAGCGCCAGCAGTACCAGCGTCGCCGCGTAGAAGAGGTCACCCACCGACGGGAACCGCGGCAGACCCGAGGGGGTGAGCGCCATCGCCCACCCGAGGTTGGCGAGCAGCGACGTGCCCACCGCCGCGACCAGCAGCCACCACGGCACCGGCCACGCCGGCCGATGCCGGCGCACGCCGATCACCATGGCGGCGATCACCGACGCCGTGACCGCCATGTACACCCAGGGGCGTATCTGAGGACCGACCAGGGACCCGGCGATCAGGACGGGTCCGCCGATACCGAGGTACCAGCGGTAACCAACCGCGGGGGCGGTTGCCGAGCCTGCCGGACGGGGACTGATCACCCCACATGGATACCGGCCTCCGGGTGCAGCTTCGTTGCCATCGCCCTGCAATACGGAGTCACCCGCCTCGTCCCGGAGCACGTCATGTCCCGTGGAAGGCGGGGAGGCCCGGTTCGCACCGGGAGCGCCGATCGCGCCCGGTTCGGCGGCCTTGGGCGCTTCCCGGTGCACGGGTTCCTCTCGGCGAGGGCCGTGACGAACCTCCTGGAATCGACGGCCTTCGTGGTGGTGTCCGGCCGTGCGGCGGTCAGCCGGCGAGCGTGCGGTGCCAGACGGCGTCGTCGTTGCCGACCACCGCGACGTCGACGCCGGCGGCGGAGCCGGCCGCGGCGGGCCCGGAATTCAGTCGGCCGCCCGCCGACGACCAGCCGGACCAGGTCCCGCGGAACGACTTGCGCCAGAGCGCGCCGTCGTTGCCGGCCGCGAAGAGGTCGAGCCGTCCCGGTCCGGTGGATGCCACGGCGGGCGCGGACGCGAGCGCGCCGCCGCGCGAGATCCAGCGGCTCGACCAGGCGCCCGCGGAGTAGGACCGGTGCCACACCGCGTCGTCCGTGCCGGCGACCACCACGTCGATCCGGTCCGCCGCCCAGGACACCGCGGACGGCAGCGAGGCCGCGTACCCGCCGAGTGAGGTCCAGCCGGACCAGCCCACGGACAGGGACTTGACGTAGATCTCGCGGTCGACGCCGACCGCGAAGAGGTCCAGCCGGCCCGGTCCGCGCGAGGCGATCGCGGGCGCGGCGATCAACGTCCCGCCCAGCGACTCCCAGCGCGACCACACGCCGTCGGCGAAGGCCAGATGCACCACGTCGTCCGCGGCACCGCGGGCGACCACGTCGAGCCGGCCCGGACCCCAGGAGACGGCGGCGGGCGCCGAGGTCAGCGTGCCACCCAGCGACTCCCAGTTCGACCAGCTCCCGGCGGTACGCGCCCGGTGCCACAATGCCTCGTCCGCCCCGACGATGAACACGTCGAGCCGGCCGGCTCCGTCGGTGGCCAGGGCCGGCTGGGAGATCGCGGTGCCCCCGAGCGAGGCCCAGTCCGCGGCCGCACGCGCGGCCCGGTGCGTGACCATTCCGGTCATCGGGTCGGCGCCCGCCGGGGCGGCCGCCGCCGCGGCCGCCGGGGCCAGGATCATCGATCCCGCGACGATGACCGCCGCGAACACCAGCCGGAAACGAGACCTCATACATCCTCCGCCCACTAGACCCATATATCCATATCGGTCAATACATGGGAAAGTCAACGCCGAGGGGCGACGTAGGATGGGGAGTGCCCTTCACCGCAGGCCATCCGGCCGCCGTGCTTCCCATCGCCCGCTACGGGCTGCCGGCCTCTGCCCTCGTGATCGGTTCCATCACCCCCGATCTGCCGATGATCCTGCCGTTTCCGGCCGTGGTCCATCTCGGGCACACACCGCTGGGGCTCGTCACCCTGGACCTGGTCGTCGGCACGATCGCCTTCGTGCTGTGGCAGGCGCTGTTCGGCCCGGCCGTGCTCGCCATCGCGCCGCGCGCCCTGTCCGCTCGCGTTCCGGACGATGTCCCCAAGGGGCTCGCGTTTCACTTCGCCCAGGTGAGTCGTGTCGCCCGCGTACTCGCGGCGGTCCTGATCGGCGCCGCGACCCACCTCGTCTGGGACGGCATCACCCACGACTGGATGTGGGGGCCGCAGTACGTACCCTGGCTGGCTTCCCGTCACGGGCCGTGGATGGGATGGCAGTGGATGCAGCACGTCAGCGACATCGCCGGAACCGCGATCGTCGCCGGGTGGGTCGTCGCCTGGTGGCGCCGCGCTCCCGAGCGTGCGGAAGGCGATGTGCTGCCCCGGCGGATCCGGGTGCTCGCGTGGTCGGCGATCCTGTTTCCGGCGGTCGCCGGCTTCCTCTACGGACTGCTGACCGACTCCTGGTTCGTCGCGTTCGCCCGGGGAGCCGGGCTGGGCACCCTCGGCCTCGTCGCCGTCACCGCAACGTGGTGGGCGCACACGCGGCGAACGGCCGCCGCCGCGGCGACGGGCCGTCGCGGGTAGGTTACGAGCTCTTCTCCGCGGCCTGCCGGCACTCCTCGCACGGCGGCAACTCCGCAACGGTGACGTGCATGTCACTGAGGTGCAGGTCGTACGCGACGTCGACCGCGTCCTGATCACTCGCCCCGACGGGGTCGGACCGGGTCGAGCACAGCGTGAGGCCGATCCGCCCGCCGTCACCGCTCGGGTCGTCACGCAGATTCACGGACAGGTGCCGCCGGGCGCCGTTCCGGTCCGTGCACGGCTCAGGTGTCATCTGGTCGCCCCCACCGTATTCATCGCCGGCTCGGCCCCGTCCCGCGTGGCGGCCGCGGCACAGAGAATCCTATCCGGCGCTCGCAACACGAGGCCGCTCGCTCGCCTCGGCGAAATTCGGTGGCTTCAGGACGGGGTCTGCGGGATGCTCCAGCCGATGGGAGCCCTGGACGCACACGCTGCACGAGTCGCCGAAGGACACGTGATCGAGTTTCGCCCGACCGGTTCTTCCATGGTCCCGCTGATCCGCAGCCGTCAGCTGGTGACCGTCGCTCCGGTCGACCCAGCCAGGGTGGAAGTAGGAGACATCGTCCTGGTCCGGGTTGCGGGGACTACCTACCTGCACCTGGTCTCAGCCGTCGACACCGCCACCCGCCGCGTGCAGATCAGCAACAATCGGGGCCGTGTCAACGGCTGGACGAACCATCCCCGCGTATATGGGATCTGCACCGCCGTCGATGGGGTACCGCGACCTCGAACCGCGGGCAAGACGTCCGGCCTTGGTTGAATCGGGCCATGGAACCCAGCGACACCGGATCGTCCCCTGCCCGTTTCCGGCTCACGGTCGACGATGAGGTCTTCGACGTCGCGTACGACCCGGAACAGCCGGGCGCCTGTCACTACACCCGCCGCACCGGACCCGCGCCGGGCTACGGGTTCACCAGCCGGCGGTCCGACCATGCCGGCAGCACGACGGCTGAGCACGTGACGGCGATCCGGTCCTTCCTCGACATGGTGGACCCCACGACCGGTTACATCAAGGACGACGACTCCGGCAGGTGAGTCAGCCGGCCGTCTCCTGGCGGCGGGTGAGTTCGGCCAGGTAGGGCAGGTACAGGCGGGCGCCGGCGGACGAGGCGGCCTCGACGGCGGCGGCGAGCAGGTCCGGCGCGGCCGGGTCGCGCCGCGCGACGGACAGCGCCGCGGCCGCCCAGCGTGCCTCGTGCCGGCCGAGCGCCGGGCCGGTCGCGAGCGCGCGGGCGGTCAGGTGGCCGGCCTCGGCGAGACGGTTCAGGTCGATGCAGACGAGGGCGGCGCGGGCCGCCGCCCAGCAGCCGAACAGGTCGAGGTTGGCGCAGAGAGCCAGGGACCGCCTGAACGCGTCGAGCGCGGCCGGCAGGTCACCCTTGTTCTGAAGGGCGATGCCGATCGCCCGCCACGCCGTCGCCGTCCAGCCGCGGTGGTGCAGCCGCTGCGCGATCGCCAGCGCGGCCCGGCCGTCGGCGAGCGCGTCGTCGTGCCGGCCGAGCGCGGACAGCGCCTCGGAGCGGTGCCACAGCGCATACGTCTGGCCGTCGGGGTGGCCGAGGGTGCGGGCCACGTCGAGGGCGCGCTCGGTGTCGGCGAGCCCCTGTGCGGCCCGGTCGAGCAGAACCCGGCCGTGCCCGCACGTCGAGCGCGGGGTGACCGTGCGCATCAGGTCGCCCGAGCTCTCGAAGAGGTGCGCAGCGCGATCGAGCTCGTCCACGCCTTCCTCGATGCTGCCGTGCAGGAACGCGGCCATCGCCCGGGTGTCGAGGATGCGGGCGGCGCCCCGCGAGTCCCCGGTACGGGTGTAGATCGCCAGCGCCTCCGCGGCGCGGGCGGCGGACCGCTCGGGCTGGCCGAGGTTCATGTCGATGACGGACGCGACCTCCAGCACGGACGCCCGGGCCCGGTCGTCGCCGCCGGCCTCGATGAGGGCGAGCTCGGCGACCTCGGCCGCGCGCCGCATGTCGTCGGCGCCGGAGTCGAGCGCGGCGAGCTGGGCCAGCACGCCCGCGCGGGCCGCGCCGGCCGGATAGCCGGCAAGCGCCGCCCGCAGGTCGTCGCGGGCGGCGGCGATGTCGCCGCGCCGCCGGGACGCCTGCGCCCGGGTGGCCAGCAGCCGCGCCCGGACCGGCCCGTCGGCGCCTCCGGTGGCGAGGCCGGCGTCGGCGAGCTGCCCGGCCTCGGCGTCGGCCACCTGGTCGAGGGCGTTCGCGGCGGCGCGGGCGTACGCCTCGGCCGCCCTGGTGACATCGCCGGCGCCGAGCCAGTGCCGCGCCTGCTCGGGCGCGTCGCCCTGCTCCGCGTCGAGGACGGTTGCCAGCCGGGCGTGCAGCCGGGCCCGGGCCGCGTCGGTGAGACCGTCGACCACCACCTCGGCGACCATGTCGTGCGCGGTCCTCCAGCCGTGGTCGCCGAGGCGGACCAGATTGGCCGCGGTCAGCTCCTCCAGCGGGCCGAGCAGCTCCGGGGGCGACAGCTCCGCGGCGGCCGCCAGCGTCCGGGCCGGCGCCTCGCGGCCCAGGAGCGCCAGGAGCCCCAGCACGGTCGCCGCCGGGCCGGCGTGGGCGGCGGCCCGGTCCCCGATCGCCCGGCGCTGCCCGGTGCGGCCGGCCTGCCGGGCCCGCCCGGCGGCCTCCGGCGACGCGGCGCGCCAGCGGCCACCGGCTCCGGCCGTTTCCAACAGTCCCTCGGTGTGCAACAGCCGGAGCACCTCGGCGACCGCCATCGGCGTCCGGTCGGTCTCGGCGGCGAGCGCCGCGACGAGATCGCCGTCGTCGACGAGATCGGCCAGGGCGAACTCGAGGAGCCCGCCCAACTCGATCACCGGCGGACCCGGCGACCGGCGTACCAGCTCCGCCGGGCCGGCGGGCAGCTCGTCCGGCCGGTACGCGACCACCAGCCGGGGGCGGTCGGCGCCGCCGGCGACGCTGCCGAGCAGCCGGACGCTGCTGGGGTCGGCCCACTGTAGGTCGTCGACGAGCAGCGCCCGGTCCGGGCGGCCGGTGAGCAGCCGCCGCGCCGCCTCCAGGACCAGGGCGTTGCGTGTCTCCGGGTCGAATCCGGCGGGCAGCGGGTCGAGTTCGGGCAGCAGCTCGGCCAGCGCCGCGCGGAGCCGGCCCGGCAACGAGCCGAGCGCCGACCCGTCCGCGGCGAGCAGCGTCCGCAGCAGCGTCCGTGCCAGCGACCACGGTTCGTCCCGGTCCGCCCAGGACGCGGCCACGCCGACCGCGGGCACGGTGGCCGCGACCTCCTCCAGCAGCCGTGACTTGCCGGTGCCGGACCGGCCGGCGATCCGCACGATGCCGTCCGGCAGACCGGCGACGACCTGACGGACCACGGCGTCGCGCCCGACGAAGGGCAGCATTCCGAACCCGGACGGCTCGCCCGGCACCCGGTCGTCGGCCGGGGCGGATCGCAGCAGGAGGCGATGGAGCTCCTGCGCGCCCGGCGAGGGGTCGAGGCCGAGCTCGTCCGCGAGGCCGCGCCGGTACCGGTCGAAGCAGGCCAGCGCGGCGACCCGGTCGCCGGCCGCGGCCAGCGCCCGCACCAGGGCCAGCGCGGCGGTCTCCCGCAACGGTTCGGCCGTGGCCGCCGCCGTCGCGTACTCCACCGCCAGCGCCGGCGCACCGAGCCCGGCGGCGAGCACCGCCGCCCGTTCCCGGGCGATCTGGCGGGCCTGCAGCACCCGGGTCCGGTACGGCTGGGACCAGTCCGCGTACATGTCTTCGGGCAGGGGCTCGGCGGCCGGTCCGAGCGCCTCGCGGTAGGCCGCCAGCGCCGCCCGCCCGTCGAGCCCGCCGGCCCGTTCCACCGCCGAGAGGAAGACCTCGGTGTCCACGACGCAGTCCGGCGGACCGGTCAGGGCGTAGCCCTGCGGGCCGGTATGGATCAGCGCCGGCCGGCCGACCGCCCGCCGGGCCCGGTTGACCAGAACCTGCAGGTTGGCGGCCGGGCTCGCCGGCGGTCGCTGCGGCCACAGTGCCTCGACGAGCAGGTCGTTGGGAACGAACTGGCCCTGCCGGGTGGCGAGGACACGCAGCAGTGCGCGCACCTTGCGGCCCTGGTACGCCGACTCGTCCACCTCCCGGCCGTCCCGCACCACGGCGAAGCGGCCCATCAGGCGCACCTCGACGGGCGCCGGCCGGGGTACCGGTGCGGCCGCTAGATTCCCGCCAGTTGTCTGCAAGGTCGTGCTCCTAGCGTCGGGTCCACGGAATCACCGAGCACCGGAGGGCACGATGTCCGAACAGACCACGCAACATGTCACCTTCACGAAGCCCGACGAGGTCCGCTCCTTCGCCAACGGCCGGCTCGAGCTGCTCCACGTCGACGGGTCCGCCATCGGCCGGCTCGTGCTGGAGCCTGGCTGGCGATGGTCCAACGACGTCAAGCCGGGCGCCGGCACGCAGCTGTGCGAGGCGCCACACTTCCAGTACCACGTGGCGGGCGTGTTGCGTATCGCCATGGCGGACGGAACCACGTTCGACGCCCGGCCGGGCGACGTGACCTCGCTTCCGGCCGGCCACGACGCCTGGGTCGTCGGCGAGGAGCCGGTCGTGGTCGTCGACTGGTTCGGCGCGAGCGAGTACGCGAAATGACCGGGGTGATCACGGCCCGGGAGCTGTACACCCGCGCCGTGTCCGGCTTCGACGCGGTCCTGCAGGCGGTGCCCGGCGACCGCTGGACCGCGCCGACGCCGTGCGCCGGGTGGGACGTGCGGGCGCTTGTCGACCACGTGGTGCGTGAGGACCTCTGGGCGGCCGAACTGCTTGCCGGCCGGAGCATCGCCGACGTCGGCGACCGCATCGACGGCGACCCGCTCGGCGCCGATCCGGCCTCGGCCTGGAGCGCAGCGAGCGCGGCGGCGCGGAGCGCGGCCGACGCCGCGAGGGACGACGCCGTGGTGGACCTGTCGGCGGGGCCGACGGCGGTCGACGAGTACCTGCGGCAACTCGCCGCCGACCACGTCGTGCACGCCTGGGATCTGGCCACGGCCACCGGGACGAACCTGCGCATCGAGGCTGATCTGGTCGACGCCGTGACCGCCTGGTTCGCCCCGGTGCGGCAGGTCTACCGGGCCGGCGGGCTGGTGGGTCCCCGCCCGCCGCGCAACGGGCCGGAGGAGGCGCAGGCACGCCTGCTCGCGATGTTCGGCCGTTCCGAGGCGCTCGCCGCCGTCGAGCGGTTCGGCGACGCGTTCGACGCCAAGGACATCGACGCGATCATGGCGAACATGACCACCGACTGCCTGTTCGAGTCGACCGCGCCCCCGGACGGCGTACGCCACCGCGGCGCCGACGCCGTCCGTGCCGCGTGGCACCGGTTCTTCGAGGCGGCCGGCGATCACCGGTTCACCACCGAGTCCCGCATCCTGGCCGGCGACCAGGTCATCGTCACCTGGCGCTACGACTGGACCGGCGGACACGTCCGCGGCGTGGACCTCTTCCGCGTCCGCAACGGGCTGGTCGCCGAGAAGCGCGCATACGTCAAGGGCTGAACCGCCCGTGGATCGCGGTCCCGGCCGCCCCTCCGCCGCCCCGGCCCGCGCGGGCCGGGGCGCCGACGGTCACCAGGGATGCCACTCCTCGCAGGAGATCAGCACGTCCTGGGGCTTCGCCCGGCATGCGTCGTGGTTCTCGCCGCCGTCGAGACGGCTGACGCCGTACGCGACCTCCAGGATGTCGTCGCCGGCCTCGCCGTAGAGCTCGTTACGGCCCTCCCACCCGAGAAGGTGGTCTTTGCCGCCGCCGCCGAGGATGACGTCGTCGCCGCGGTGACCGTGGATCTCGTTGGCGGATCCGTTTCCCACCAGGCGATCGTTGAAGTCCGTACCGGCCAGGTCCTCGACGTCCGCGCCGACGGTGTCGCGCTCGCCGGGCAGGCCGTCGTCGCCGGCGGCGCCGTCCAGGTCGACGGTCACCGCCCTGCGGTAGGCGGAGTAGTCGGCGGAATCCCGGCCGGCGCCGCCGAGCAGGACATCCGCGGCGGCCGCCCGGTCGGACACGTCGCCGACGAGCCAGTCGTCGCCCGCACCACCCTCGAGCCGGTCCCGGCCGGCCGACCCGATCAGGCCGTCGGCGCCGTTGCCGCCGTACAGCGTGTCGTCGGCGCCGTCGCCCTGCAGCGTGTCGTTGCCGTTGCCGCCGTGGATCACGTCCTTGCCGGGCCGGTTGGTGCCGTCGACGCAGTTGCTGTCACCGAAGATCCAGTCGTTGCCGTCACCCCCGGAGGCGTAGTCGGCGCCGTCGTCGAGGTAGATCTGGTCGTTGCCGCCCCGGCCGTAGATCTTGTCGTTGCCGGCGCGGGCGTTGATGCAGACGGAGTCGCCGCGGAGCTCGTCCGCCTTGGGACCCCCGACGAGTCTGTCGCTGCCGGCCCCGCCGTCGGCGACCATCTTCAGGTCGCTGTCGTTGACGACGGAGTCGTCGCGGTCCCACAGGTCGACGACCACCTTGGCCGGCGCCTTCCCGGTCTTGCAACGAACCCGGGTCTTGTCGCCCTTGACCTGCTTGCAGCCCTTGCCGGGCTTGACGGCCACCCGGTCGTCGATCGTCACGGTGCGGCCGGAGCGGGTGATGACGACCTTGTTCCCAACGCCGTGGTCGGCGGTGAAGGTGACCTTCGTGGCGCCGGCGGTCGCCCAGCCGTGACTCGCCGCCGCGGCCGGACCGCCGACGAACCCCACCGCGACGGTGACGAGAAGCGCGAGGCCGGCGCGGGCCGGCCAGACGTTGAGTGGCATCGAAATTCATCCCCCGTGTAGTGATGGGCTGCATCATAGGGGGAAACCGATCTCCACTATGGCCTCAGTGCCGCCCGACGAGGTCGCCGACCTCGGTCCGGGACGAGGCACCCAGCTTCCGGAGGATGTTCGAGACGTGGACCGCGGCGGTCTTCGGTGAGATGTACAGGCGGCGGGCCAGCTCCGTGTTGGTCAACCCGTCGCTGATCAGCACCGCCACCTCCCGCTCGCGGGGCGTCAGCGCGGCGGGGCCGGTGACGGCGGGCGGCGCGTCGACAGGTGCCATGCCCAGCTGGGCGCGCACCTGGGCGAGCTGGGCAACCCGCCAGCCCCGCCACTCGGCGAGCAGGGGCGCGGCCGCCTCCGCCTGCGCGGCGGCCTCCTCGCGCCGGTCGCCCGCGAGCAGGCAGCGGGCGGCGCCGACGCGTACGGTGCCGCGGGTCGCCGGGCCCAGGATGTGCGCCTCGGCGATGGAGAGGTACGCGGCCAGCGCCGGGGCGTGCTGACCGCGCGCCTCGGCGAGCTGGGCGTCGACGAGCGTCCGGTAGGCGTCCCATACGTCGGCGTCGAGCAGCGCGGCGGCCATCCGGTCGAGCCGGTGCGCCGGCAAGCCGACCTCCAGCGCGGCGGAGATCAGGTCGTGGGCCTGTTCGCCGCTGCGCCAGGCCTGCCCGGCCAGGGCCGCGACGAGCTCGTCCAGGGTCGCCTCGGCGCGCGGGAGATCGGTGCGGCGGCAGGCGAGGTGGAAGGCGAGGCCGGGAATCGTGGTCGGCGGGTTGTTGGGCAGCACCGCCAGGTCGGTGATGAGCTGTTCGACCCGGTCCAACTCGCCGGCCTCCAGGTAGAGCCCGGCGAGGAAGACGCCGTGGTAGTCCGCCCAGCGGCCCCGGCGCCGGTAGCCGCGGTCCTGCTCGCGCCCCTCCTCCAGCGCCGCGATCGCGGCGTGCAGGTCTCCGGCCCGCAACGCGAGCCGGGCCCGGCCCTGGAAGTAGGTGGCCACCGCGAGCGACTCGAAGCCGGCCCGCTCGGCGTCGACCCGCATCCGTTCCAGGGTCTCGGCGTGCTCGGCCGGCGAGGCGGGCGGCTCGCCCTGCACCAGGTTGTTGAGGGCCCGGGCGGCCAGCACCCACTCGCCCGCCTTCTCGGCCTCGTCGACTAGCGCGGACAGGATCTCCCGGCCGGCGGCGGCGGTCTGCGGGCGCTCGGTGAGGGTCGAGCCCTTCTCCACCAGCGCGGCCATGCGTACGGACGGCAGGTCGAACTCGTCCGCCAGCGCCAGCGCGCGGTCGGACCAGAGCAGCGCGGCGTCAAGGTCGTCGCGCAGGTACGCCGACTGCGCGATCGCGGTCATCGCCCGCGCCTGGTCGGCGCCGGGCGGCAGCTGCGCGATCAGGGTCTCGATGTCGTGGGTCAGGGCGCGCATCTCGTCGGTCCCGCGGGACTCCCAGGCGATGCGGACCAGGAGGTACAGCGACTCGGCCCGGTCGGTCGTGGTGTCGGCGAGGTCCCGCCAGCGCCGGCCGTAACGCAGGGCGTCGTCCAGCAGGCCGGCCAGCCATGCCGCTCTGGCGGCGGCGGCGAGCAGGCCGGTGTCGTCGGGCACCTCGTCGAGGCCCGTCTCCGCCAGCTGCAGGGCCTGGTAGGCGGAGCCGATGGAGAGGTACAGCGCGGCACCGCGGCGAGCCGCGGCGATCAGGTCCTCGTACCGGCCGGCGCCGCGGGCGTGGTGCGCCACCATGGCCGGGTCGGGGGCGCCGTCGCGCAGGAGCACGTCCAGCGCCGCCTCGTGCAGCCGGCGGCGCTGCCGGCTCAGCATCTGGCCGGCGATCGCCTCGCGCACGAGCGCGTGCCGGAACGCGAACTCGTCCTCGCCGGACTCGGCCAGGACGCCGCGGGTGACCAGTCCGCGCAGCACGGCGATGAGCTCGTCCTCTCCGGCGCCGGTAACGGCGGCGAGCAGGTCGAACGGGATGCGGTGGCCGAGCACGGTCGCCGCCTCGACGATGCGGTGGCTGACCGGGTCGAGGTCGTCGACCTGGCGGCGCAGCACGTCGGCGAGGCTCCACGGCAGCGGCTGCTCGACCAGCGCCTCCACGTCGTACCCGGGCAGCGCGCGCAGCAGCTCCTCCAGGAAGAACGGGTTGCCGCCGGTGCGGTGGTGCAGGGCCGTCGCGGCGCGCAGCGGCGCCGGAGCGCCGGTGGCCGCCGCGAGCAGCGCCGCGGTCTGCGCGGGGGTCAGCCGATCCAGGCGCACGTGGGTGACGGCATGCCGGCGTTCCATCCGGGCCAGCAGGCCGGCCACCGGCTGGCGGCGGGTCACCTCCTCCGGCCGGTACGTCCCGATGAGCAGCCGCGGCCCGCGCTGGTCGGCGATCCGCTCGAACAGCGCCGCGCTCTCCGAGTCGGCCCAGTGCAGGTCCTCGAAGACGATGACCGCCGGGGAGTCGGCGATCAGGTCGGCCAGGATGGTGAGACCCGTGTGCAGGCGCTCGACCGGGCTGCGCCGCGCGTCGGCGAGCGCCGCCAGTTGCTCCTCGTCGACCTCCGGGCGGCCGTCGATGGCGTCGAGGAGCACCTCGTACGGCCGGGACAGCGAGCCGGGTTCCGCCTGGCCGACCAGCATCACGGTCCCCGCCGGCACGGCGGCCAGCAGCTCGTGCACCAGGCGGGTCTTTCCGACGCCCGGCTCGCCCGCGATGATCGCAACCGCCGACTCACGCGCCGAAGCGAGCTGTGCCAACCGGCGCAGCTCGCTCTCTCGCCCGATCATCACCGGGCTGGCACCGCCGCGGATGGTTCGCACGACGCCAGGGTACCGGTGCGCTGTCTGCGGACGACCGGGGCTTTCCGGGCCTGGCGGGCCTTGCGGACCGCGCGAGCGGCGGTGAGCACGCGCTCCCTGTCAGCCTCGGCGATCAGCTCACGGTGACGGTCGTTCGCCAGCGCCAGCATCAGTTCGGGGTGCATCAACATGGCTTCTCTCCTTGTCAACCGGTGATGGATCAATCCTCGGTCGGCAAGGGAGCCGTCACATCGGACGCGTCTACCTATCTTCGCTGGTCGGCGGGGCTTAGGGGACGCGCGGCCGGCCTAGGCATACCTAGGGCGTGTCCTGGGCGGGGAGCAGGGCACGCATGGCGTCGTTCTCGGCGGTCTGCTCCCGGATGACGTGTTTGGCCATGCCGTGGATGTAGACGTTACGACCGCCGGCGTCCAGCAGCGATCGTGACATGGTGATCGCGCCCCGGTGGTGTTCGATCATCAGGCGCAGGAAGAGGTTGGCGGCCTTCCCTCCCTCGGCCCGATCCAGCTCACGAAGCCGAGCCTCGGTCAGCATCCCGTGCGCGGCGGCGTCGGCACCCGCGTGTATGCCGGTGCCGTCGGGGCCTGCGGCGTCCACCGGCTGCTCGCCCCAGGCGGTCAGCCAGGCGTTCGTCTCGTCGATCTCGCGCTGCTGGTCGCGGGCGATGAACTCGGCGATAAGCCGGACGCGTTCCGGGACACCGGGCTTGGCGACCAGTTCGCGGCTCATCCGGACGGCCTGCGCGTGGTGCACGATCATCATGCCCGCGAAGTGCACGTCGATTCCGGACGGCGCCGCCACCGATGACGACGACGCGACCGGTTGCTTCTCCGGGCCGTGGCCGCGCAGGGCGAACGCACCGACGGTGAGCGCGGTGGCGGCCAGTACGAGCACGGCGCCCAGGCGGCGCAGCGGCATGTTGGATCCTTCCTCGGCGGGGTGCCGGCCCGGTCGTGACGACCGGGCCGGCATCCGCTCACTCCTACGGCTGGCTACTGGCGGCCGACGGCGACGGCGACGGCGACGACGGCGACGGCCGCGGCGGGCTCGTGACGGGCGGCACCGACGGCTCGCTGGTAGCGGGCGGCACCGACGGCTCGCCGCCGTCGGTCGGCGGCTCCGGCGCCTGGCCGTTCACGCTCGCGCGGGCGTCCGGGGTGAGCCGGTTCTGCGAGGTGAAGTCGCGCGGCAGCAGGTCGAAGCCCTGCCAGTGCAGCGGCATCGGGCTCTGATCCTCGTCGCGCGGCACGTGATGGAAGCCGACCCGCACCCACATCACCGGGTCGGTGAGCTTCGCCCGGTCCTTGGCGAAGTCGATGATGGTCCGCTTGCCCTCCGGGCACTCCGGGTCCTGCGCGTTGTCGCTGGCCCATTTCTCGCAGAGGTTCTTCTCGGTGAACGTCACATCCGGCTTGGTCTCCGGGTGCCCCTCATAGCGGTCGTCGGCCCCGGCGACGAGTTCGTACGAGCGCTTGTGCCCGTCCTCGTTCTTGCTCTTCGGGCTGACCACGCGCCACCAGCGCTGGTTCACCTTGGAGAAGGTGCCTTCCTTGGCGATCGCGGTACGGGTGGTCTTGAGCCGCGCGGTGCTGGAGCCCTGACCGTCGAGCTTCGTGTCGTACTGCTCGACCTGCTCGCCGCCCTTGCCCCCGATGTTGAAGTCCACCCGCCAGAAGGCGCTGTGGTAGTGCATCGCCGCGAAGTCGCGGGCGCCCTTGCCGATCGGCCAGCCCCGGTCGGCGTTGAGGTACTCGCCGGGGGCGAGATCGCCGGTGGCGCCGAGGCGGGCCGAGATCTGCCCGTCGTCGTGCAGCCGGTACTCGGTCACGTACTCGTACCAGCCCACCTTGCTGATGGCGCGCAGCACCAGGTCGTGGCCCGCCTTCGACAGGACGGTCGGATTCTCCCAGTCGGTGTCGTCGCGCAGGCGATAGGCGAGGCCGGACTGCTCCGCGCTGACGCAGAGCACCTCGCGCCGCTCCGGCTCCTCGCTGCCGTCGGAGCCGACCCGCGCCGAGCCGCCCTTGCAGTCGTCACCGGCGAGGGTCTGCAGGCTGTAGCCGCCGAAGCCGAACGTGGTCAGGTCGTTGTACTCGGTGTCGCCGGAGTCGTAGGGCACGTTGAGCTGCGCCAGCCGGATCGACTCGAGCACCTGCGTCTGCTGCGGGTTGCGCTTGGAGGCGATGGAGACCTTCTCCAGGATCAGGCCGGCCTTGTCGTGCATCCGCCAGCACAGCTGCCAGGTGGTCCCGTTGGGCAGGGTCTCCTTCACCATGTTGGGCGCGGCGCAGGGCGCGGGCGCGGGTGCCGCCGCGGCGACGGAGGGCACCCCGGTCGCCACCGTCGCGGCGGTCAGAAGCGCAGCGGCGGCCGAGGCTGCCTTTCGGTACTTCATGCTGCCGGTTCCCCGTTTACTTCAGGCGGGCGGCCGTACGCCCGGACAGGTCGATGATGATGTGGTTGACGTCGATGAAGTGGCCGTCCGCGGTCTGCACGACGAGCTGCAGGCACCGGTGCTTGCCGCACTGGCTCGCTCCGGTGTCGGCCGCGTCCGCCGTGTAGACGTGCGCGTCGGCGACGAGGCCGTCCTTGCCCGCGAGCTGCTTGCCGGTCGCCTTGCGGTACGCGTCCTTGAGGTCGGCCGCGAGCGGGTCGGCGAGCAGGAGGTCGAGCGCGGTCGTGACCTCGCGCTGCGACGCCGGCGGCTGCATCTTCGCCGCCGAGAAGGACCCGGCGAGCTTGCCCGCCGTGAGGTCGACGACCTGCTTGATGAGCTTGTCGGTCCGGTAGTCGTAGTAGTACAGCTCGGCACCGCGACCAGCGGAGTCGGCGTCCACCTCGGCCGAGAGGTACTCGGGGCCGGCCGCACCGGTGACGTCCTCGGCACCGGCCGCGAGCTGTTGGGTCACCGCGATCTTGCGGGCCCGGTCCACTTCGGCGCTGGTCAGCGGATCGCTGCCCGTTCCGGTCGCGGGCTCCGGCCCGGCCTTCGGGTCGGACACCCTCGGCTGCTCGGCGGCCGCTCCCGGCGGTGTACCCGGTGACGGTGCGGCGTTCGCCTGCCACGAGGCCGCGGTGAAGGCGGTCACCGCGGTCACCACGGCGATACCCGTCCCCCATGCCCACTTTCTGTAACGATCCACTGTCGGCGTTCCTCCCCTTCGTCGGCGGTCCGACGAAGACCATGACGAACGGGACGTGAGATCGAAGTAAGGTGATGATCTCCAGCAGCGGAGGAAGGGGCCGTTCCGGCCGGCAAACCGCCGCCGAGCAGGCATCGACGACGGCGAGTCGACTGCGTCACATCCGGCACAGCGCGGCTCGGCGTGGGCAGGCCGCGTCCCCGGCGGCCGAACCGGCGTCGGCCGGTGACGCGATAGGCTGCCAGATCACCAGGCCTGGTTCAGCGACCTTCGAGGTGATCATCCGCCATGCGCTTCGAGAAGTCCGTCGACGTCGACGCCCGGCAGCAGCGCGTGTGGGAGGTGCTCAGCGACCTCGAAGCGTGGCCGCGCCGCATCGAGACGGTCGACGTCGTCGAGCTACTCACCCCCGCCCCGGTGGGTGCGGGAAGCCGCGTGCGTCTCAAGCAGCCGAAGCTGCCGGAGGGCACGTGGGAGGTCACCGTCTGGGACGCGCCGGCCTACTTCGAGTTCCGCCAGCGGTCCGGCGGCGTCACCAGCGTCGCGGGCCACCGTGTCGAGGCGCTGGAGGAGGGCCGCTCCCGCCTGACCCTGACGCTGGAGATGCGAGGCCTGCTGGTCCCCGTCGTCGCCCTGTTCTACAAGGGCCTGACCGAGCGCTACCTGACCCTCGAGGCTCAGGGGATGCAGCGCGCGGCCGAGTCCGCCTGAGCCGTGCGGGTGCGGTCACCGCTCGCCGCGACGCTCCAGGATCGGCTTGACGTCGACGATCGGCGTGCCGTCGAGCGCCTCGAGATCGCTGACGCGCATGCGCAGGCCGTCCACGGCGAGCACGGTGACGCGGTGCAGCCCGACCGGGTTGGGACGGTCGGGTGAGCGGGTGCTGAACACCCCGGTCCGCGGCCGGTTCGCGTCACCGCGCGGATGGACCAGCAGGACGTCGCGGGCCGCGCGATCGAGCCAGGTGAGGAGCAGCAGTTCGGCGCCGGGCACGACGTCGCGCAGGCCGTCGGCGAAGCGTTCCTCGAACACCAGCCACGCCTCCGGCGAGCCCTCGTCGCCCTGCTTCGGAGCCGCGGCCCGGTCGGCCAGCGGTGACTCGACCCTGCCGATGGGAACCACTTCGTACATCGACGAACCGTACAACGGCACCCGGCGCCTGTCGGCGCGGCCCCTCAGCCGCCTGCCATGGCGCCGACGACGAGGAACGGCTCCTCGCCGGCGGCGACCCGATCGGGCAGCGGTGCGTCTGGAGACTCGTTTGACAGGTCCTCCTCGCAGGCGAAGAACCGCACGAAGTCCCGGCGCCGGCCGGTGCGGCGGTCGCGCATCGTGCCCTGCAGCATCGGGTAGCTCTCCTCTACCGCGTCCAGCACCCGGCGCTGCGTCACCGCGCCGGTGACGTCGAGGCGCAGCTCGCCGCTGATCTGGGCGAGGTTGCGCAGGTGCGGCGGCAGCACCACCCGGATCACGGCAGCACCTGAGCCTCGACCGACAGCACGGAGGGCAGGTCGCGCACGATCGCGTTCCAGGTCTCACCGGAATCGGCGGAGCCGTAGACCTGACCGCCGGTGGTGCCGAAGTAGATGCCGCAGTCGTCCAGCGTGTCGACGGCCATCGCGTCGCGCAGCACGTTGACGTAGCAGTCGGCCTGCGGCAGCCCGGTCGTCAGCGGCTGCCACTCGTCGCCGCCGCCGCGACTGCGGTAGACCCGCAGCTTGCCGTCCGGCACGTAGTGCTCCGAGTCGCTGGTGATCGGGACGACGTAGACGGTGTCGGGCTCGTGTGCGTGCACGGCGATCGGGAACCCGAAGTCCGTCGGCAGGTCGCCGCTGATCTCCCGCCAGACTCCGCCGGCATCGTCGCTGCGCATCACGTCCCAGTGCTTCTGCATGAACAGCACGTCCGGCCGGGACGGGTGCATGGCGATCCGGTGCACGCAGTGGCCGACCTCGGCGTCCTCGTCGGGGATCTGGGCGGAGCGCAGGCCGCGGTTGATCGGCTGCCAGGTGACGCCGCCGTCGTCGGTGCGGAACGCGCCGGCCGCGGAGATCGCGACGAAGATCCGGTCGGGGTTCACCGGGTCGAGGAGGATCGTGTGCAGGCACATGCCGCCGGCGCCGGGCTGCCACAGCGGGCCCGACTCGTGCGTCCGCAGGCCGGTCAGCTCCTGCCACTTCTGGCCGCCGTCGTCCGAGCGGTAGAGCGCGGCGTCCTCCGCTCCGGCGTAGACGACGTCGGGATCGGTCCGCGACGGCTCGAGGTGCCAGATGCGCTTGAACTCCCACGGGCGGGGGGTGCCGTCGTACCAGAGGTGGTCGCCGACCGGTCCCTCGTACGCGAAGTCGTTGCCGACCGGCTGCCAGGACTGCCCGCCGTCGTCGGAGCGCTGGATGATCTGCCCGAACCAGCTCGAGGACTGCGACGCCCACAACCGGTCGGGATCGGCGGGCGAGCCGTTGACGTGGTAGATCTCCCACCCGCCGAAGTGCGGCCCGCTCACCTGCCAATTGCGGCGTGTGCCGTCCGCGGTCAGGACGAACGCGCCCTTGCGTGTACCCACCAGCAGTCGAACCCGGCTCATGTCCTCACTCCTTCCTAGACGCCATGACCGCATCCTCGCGCACCCCAGCGACAAAAGCGCCCGGAAGCCGTGCGATCGGCCCGGTCGGATGCCCGGACGGGTGCATGCCGGGTGGCCCGGCCGTCACGGCCGGGCCACCGGTCTGCGCCCGCCGTCTCAGGTGCCGACCGTGACGACCCCGGTGTAGCCGCTGCTGTTGGCGCCGGCGAAGGTCGTTCCGTTGACCACCGCGCCGTTGCCGAAGCTGCTGAGCCAGCGGAAGGTGAGCCGCCGCGTCGAGGTGTCCAGCCGGCCGCTGATCTCCGCGTACGCGCTGCCGGTCGAATAGGTCGCGGAACGGCTCGCCGAGAATCGCACGACATCGCCGTCGATGGTGTAGGACCCGGACATCGGATACAGATCGTCCCGCACGTCGGTGGTGTGGAAAACGAACTGGCCTCCGCCGAACTGCCATTGTGCGTTGCGCACGCGCTGTGCGGCCCGGCTCTTCCAGGACGGGTTGCCGGCGATCTGGTTGAGCTCGATGACCTGGCTGGTCCGGAGCGTCAGGGCGGCGCGTGCCGCGGCGGGTGCGGCGCCCGCGACGAGGAGGGTCGCGGCACCGAGCAGGGCGACGATCAGGGTGCGGAACGCTTTCATTGGGGCCTCATTCCGGCTGAAGAATGGATTTGCTTGACCCATTCAAAGACCCGATTCGAGGTGCTGTCAATCGCCAGGAATGCGTTCGGGTGTTTATTGAATCACGGTGAAACTATTCTGGCTCCGCGTCACTCCTACCAGGAATAGGCCGCACCGGCCGGAGGCGTTCACCACTTGCCGTGCAGGGTGACCGTGTCGAGCATGTGCTGCCAGACGGCGTCGTCCGCGGCACCCACCAGCTTCACCTCGACGGCGAGCAGGTAGCGGTGGTCGCCGGGCCAGAGATAGGCGTACCGCCAGCGGGCACCGTTGTTGCACACCCACGTGCCGGTCCGGCCGCTGAGCCGCAGCCGGTCCACGGCGAACGGGCCGGTGTTCTCGGCGGTGCAGCCGCTCGGCCCGAACACCTTCGCCAGCGAGTCCGGGCTGAACCGTCCCTCCCGGACCACCCGGCTGGAGGCCCCGGCGAAGGCGCCCGGCATCGCGGCCTCGGAGAACCAGTCGTTGACGTTCGGCGCGGCGTTGAGGCCCGGCCCGACGTTCACCTCCCGGAAGAACGGGTCGAGCCCCGGATGCCAGCCGTTGCCGACGTGCTGCGTCCAGGTCCGGGGTACCTCCAGGGACAGCCGCCGGCTGTCGTCGTAGATCCGCTGATAGGCCACCGGGGTGACCACGCCGGCCGACGGGACGGCCCGCAGGGGCGGGCGGGCGGGTGCCCGGGTGGCGAGGTGCACGCCGGCGGCGGCCGCCAGCAGCGTCGTCGCGGCCGCGGCGGCGAGCGCGGCCCGGCGGCGGCGCGGCGCCGACCGCCCGGCGCGCGCCGGGCGCACCGCGACCCCGGAGTCGCGGGCGTGCGCCTCATCGAGGACCCGGAGCCAGCTGAGCGCGGACGGCTGCCGGGACGCCGGTGCGGGCGCGAGCCCGGCGATGATCACGTCGCGGACGGCCGGGCCGGCCGGGCTGTCGTGCAGCCGTTGCACCGAGTCCGACACCGGCGCGGGTGGCTCCCCGACCAGCAACCTGAAGAGCAGGGCGCTGCAGGCGTACACGTCGGCGGCCTGGCTCACCGCGGCCGCCGCGGCCTGTTCGGGCGGCATGTAGCCGGGGGTGCCGACGGCGATGCTGTAGCCGGTCGCGCCACGGCTGAGGTCCTTGGCCAGCCCGAAGTCACCGAGCGCGAGCCGCTCACCGGGGCGTATCACCGGTTCGGCACCCTCGACGTCGACGTCCTCGCCGGACCGGGCGGTGAAGAGCAGGATGTTGCCGGGTTTGATGTCGCGGTGCACGACCCCGGCCTCGTGCACCCGGCTGAGCGCCAGCGCGACCTGCCGGGCCGCGGCGATGGCCGCGCCGAGCGACACGGTCTCGCCCGCCTCGGCCAGGGCGTCGAGCCGGTCCTGCAGGGTACCCAGGTCGGCGTGCTCCATCACGAAGTACGGGCGCCCGTCCGGCAGCTGCCCGATGTCGTAGATCCGGACCAGCCGGCGGCTCTCCAGCCGGCGCAGCAGCCGGGCCTCGTCCAGGAACCGCTCCCGCACGTCGGCGTCGAGGTTCCAGCGCGGCGCCAGCACCTTGATCGCGACCCGGCTCTCCAGCTCCTCGTCGACGGCCAGAAACACCGTCGAGAATGAGCCTTCACCCAAAGGGCTGACAATTCTGTATCGGTCGATCCGGTCGGTATCCTGCACAGTGGCCCGCCATTTCTTCGGGACAGCTGTCGTGGGACAGCGTTCTGCACATTCTTATATCATCGTCGAAGAGATCGGGAGCGCACACCGTGACCGCACCGGCGCCTTCGGAGTTCGATTCCGGCGACGTCGAGGAATGGGCCGTCGCGGCCGCCGCCGGTTCGCAGCCGGCCCTGCGGCGGCTGCTGGCGGCGATCAGCGCCGACCGGATGGCGCACCCGGCGCTGCGCCGCGTGCTTGTCGATCCGGCCGATGTGGAGGACGCCGCGCAGGAGACACTCATCGCGGTGAGCCGCGGCATCGGCACGTTCGCCGGCCGGGCCCGTTTCACGACGTGGCTGTACCAGGTCGCCAGGAACACCGCCCTGGAGGTGCTGCGGCGCAAGGACCGCGGCGGCATCCCGACGGACGAGCTGCCGGACCCGGGCCTGCGCGCCGGCGAACTGCGCCGGATGAGCTCGATGGCGGCCACCCGGCTGGATGTCGAGAACGCGATGCGGCTGCTGCCGGGCCGCTACCGCGAGGCGTTGCGGCTGCGGGAATGGGAGCAACGGTCGTACGAGGAGATCGCCACGGAATTGGATCTCCCGCTGAACACCGTCCGCACCCACATCAACCGCGGCCGCCGGTTGCTGGCCATTTACCTGACGACCGCTCCCCCGCGCGGAGACGACCGATCATGAGTTCGTCAACCTACCGGGGGCGGCTTTCCACCTCCACCGTCAAGGTGTGCCGTGCAGCGTGCGGCCCGGATTTCCGGCATCCTCCTTTCGGGTGACACGGAGACCGGTCCGCCGGGGGCAGCACCCGTCGCCGGTGAGGGGCATGAGTATTCGGTGGTGCTTACCGCGGATAACGGACTCGTCAAGATTCTTGTCACATTGGGCGGTCGACTCCGCATGATCAAATGGCGAATTGTCGGACCGCCGACATTTAACAGAGCCTTGAGCTGCCACGACACCGTTGGATGATTGTCGGCGCGGCCGATTCCGATGTCCGTCGGGCAAAAAGTCGAAACAACAACGTCCATCTTTTTCCGTGTGTCGCAGGAATTGATCTTCATGCCGTTTCACAATAAGTCGACCACATGACGCCGTGCCGTTCCCCCTCTTCACCACCGGCGTCGCCACAGCGATGCCGCAAGGTTGGAGAGTTCATGAGCGCCGACGCCCCGGCCTCCGGCGTGCCGGTTTCCCGACGGGGCAGAGGCGCGCCGACCCGCCCCGTGGTGCAGCGTATGGGTGGGAACGCGGACTCCGATGTGGTCGAGCTGGCCGCGCGCGTACTGGCCCTGGTCCGCCGGAGGTTCGAGGCGCGACCGTGGGCCCAGCTGGTGGCGCAGCTGAGCCCGCAGGAGCGGGATGCCCTCGGCGGCGGTGAGCCCCGGCAGCTGAGCAGTCGATTGTCGGCGCAGTTCGGCGCCAAGGCCCGACGTGGCCCGAACGGGGTCACGATCCAGGTGGTGCTGCGGCACTGCCTGCACAGCCTCGACGAGGACCAGCGCGCGCAGAGCCGAGCGGAGATCCTCGAGCTGTTCCGCCGCGTACGCGGCCCGGACGCGGCCCTGTCGGCACCGCCGGCGCCGGCGCCGCCGCGGCCGCGCGCCGGCGGTCTCGGCGTGCAGGTGCAGCAGCTGCGCGGTGAGAACGAGACGCTCGTCGCCGAGAACCGGCAGTTGAGGCAGGCCAACGTCGAGTTGCTGGCCGAGCTCGGAGCGGCACAGGCACGGATCGAGGCGTTGGAGATGCGCCTCTCCGCGCTCACCGCGCCCCCGGCGCAGCCGCCGCCGCGGACGACCGGCGCCGGCAACCCGCACGACGGCGGCCCGCAGCTGGTGCGCCCGTATACGCGCGCACACGAGCAGCGGACCACCGAGACGCCGACGGAGGAGCTGGGGCCGGACGAGCCTCCCCCGGTCTGGGGTGTTCCCGGCGCGAGGGGTCCGGTCTTCGAGGACCGGGGCATCGAGGCGCCGCCCGGGTCGGTGCTGCCGAACGCGCACCGGGCGGCGAACACCTCGCGGAGCTTCCTGCCGCTGCGCAGCTTCCCGAACCCGCCGGATTCGGAGCCCGTCGCGCTGACAACGGCGCCGGTCCGGGTTCCCCGCCCGCGGGTCGTCGGACGGGCGGCGGTGTCCGCCGAGGTCAGGATGCCCGCGCCGCGTGCGGTACCCACCGGCACCGCGGTCTGGGGCACCGTCTCGGCGCCGGCGTTCCTGCTGCCGGCACCCGCCGAGGCCGTGCCGGCCCGGGTGGACGAGGCGGACGCGGACGAGCAGGAGGCCCGCAGGCGGGCCCGCGCGGCGGCGACCCGCCTGGTCGCCGGGCTGTGTCAATCGTGGGTGGACGAGTGGGCGGATCTGCCGATCGAGCGTCTGCCGCCCGAGACGAGAGGCTTCGCGCAGCTGCCGGTGCTCGTCGTCGCCTTCGCCCTGGCCGCGCTCATCACGACCGTCCCGACGCTGCTCGGCTGACATCGGCGGCCGACAAGCCGGCCCGACAAATGCGCCGGCGCACGCACCCGGGATTGTCGGGCGACCGCCGGCGCCGCCGACGAAGGCCCATCACCCCAGCGCACGATGGGGGCGCAGGAGCCTTCCGGCAGAACCGGAAGGCCCCTGGCGCAAGCGTCTCTTTCGCGGAGAGACGCTCTCCAACCATTCATCCCGTCGGCTTGTCGGCGAACCGATCGTCACCGGCGGGCCACCGGCGATGACGTCGGCGGCCCGGTTCGGGCTCTGCTCCATGGAAACCTGTCGGGTGGGGTGCAGGCAACGGCTGTACGGACCCTTCTGGTTGGCTGCGACGACGGTGACCAACTCCCGATTGGTCCGTTGGTCGGCGCAGACCCGGGGACCAACGCCCCGCGGCGGCATTTGTCGGCGATATTTGTCGGCCAGCCCCTTGGTCACGATTCTGATTGACCAATGGATTTGCCACTCCTCGCCCTTTCTGTGAATGGCTTGACAGTGCCAGACTCATGGCCGGGTTTTCTGGCGAGTCGCCGAGACGTTCGCGGCGCTCGGGCCGACGCAGTCGCCAGGACTCCCATTCCAACCATTTGTTCCGGAGGGAGGGCGGTCCCGGCACGTCCGCGGGACCCCCTTCCGCCAAACAGGTTCGAAGGGAACTGCCATGTCCGACGGTGACATCCCCGGCCCGGGCCCCCGCCGCAGGCGGGGCCAGGTCGTGGTCCTGATCGTCATCCTGCTGCTGGCGATGCTCTACTCGCTGGCCCTGCTGTGGCTCGACGTGTCGCCCGAACTCACCATCGCCGTGCTCGGCGCGGTCGCGGCGGTGACCGTGCGGCTGTGCCGATCCCTCACCAGCGGCCCCGACCGGGGCCGCAACCCCAAGACCCCGGAAGGCCGGTGACCGCGAATGGCACGCCCCGAGGCACCGATCCCCGAGCACCGACCCATGAAGGCCCTCGCCGAGCACCTGCGACAGCTGCGCCAGGCCGCCGGCTCACCCAGCTACCGCACCCTGGGCCGGCTCGTACACCTCGAGCAGCAGTCGCTGTCACAGACCGCCAACGGCAGGCGCGTCGGCTGGGGCCGGGTCCTGCACTACATAGACGCGCTGCGCCGGCACAACCCGGAGGCGGTCAGCCTCGGCGACATCGCCACCCTCAAGCAGCTCTACGACGCCTGCGAACGGCAGTTCCAGCTCACCACCCACCGCGGCATCCGGCACCGGCAGAGCACCGCACTGTGGGAAGAGATCGACTCGGTCAACGCGCTGTCCTCCCGCACCACCGCGCGGCACCGCGCCGGCCGCTGGGACACCACCCCCGGAATCACCGACGTCCGACAGCTCAACACCGCCCGCGACCGCACCGACCTCTACCACTGCCTCACCGACATCGCGGCCGGCCACGGCCTCGACCTGAAGAATCCCGCCCGGTCCCGGCCCACCCGACCGGCACCGGCCGCCTTCTCCTGGTTCGGCACCACCCCCGCCGAGCCGGCCCCGGCACCCGCCATCCCGCAGGTGCGGCACCCCGACGACCTGACCCTGCCGCTCCTGCTCCAGATCGTGCGACTCTGCGGCGGCACCGACGGCGACGACAGCGCGTGGCACTCCACCTGGGAACGCATCCACCGCGCCGCGCCCAAGGACCCCGTCGGCCCGGCCGACGGCGATCCCGAACCCGCCACCGGCAACCCGCCGGCGACAACGCCGATCATCACCCAACGCTTCCCTCAGGGATCCCCGGTGTGGCGCTGGCCCGGCAACGCCCTGCGCCGGCCCGCCGCACTGGGCTACGGCCTTCCCATGTAGGCGGGCCGGTCGAGGCGGCACGGTCACTCCGCGGCGGCCGATCAGGTGCGGTTACGGCGATTGCGGTACTCGGCGACGAAGCGGGCTGGAAGGGCATCCACCCCTCCAGCCCGCTTGCGACGCGAGACCCCCTAGCGCGGGGTCGTGGTGATCGACCGGGCGGCGCCGGCGCCGGCCGCGTTGACCGCCCGTACGGTGCAGCGGTAGCGGGTACCCGCACGCACGCCGGGGCCGGCGGTGAACGTCCGGGCGCGGGTCGCACCCGAGGTGGTGACCACGATGGGCGCGCCGTGCGCGGTGCCGTCGGCCTTCAGCCGCTGCCAGGTGATCCGGTACGCGGTGACCGGTGCCCCACCCGTCGCCGACGGCGCATTCCACCGCAGGGTGGCGGTGAGCCGGCCGCCGGTCGCGCCCTTGGCGGCGGTCAGCGTCCGTGGGGCGCCGGCCACCGTCCGCGGCCGGACCGTCGCCGAGGCCGCCGACAGCGCGCCGGCGCCGACCTCGTTCACGGCCCGGACCTTGAAGCGGTAGGACGTCCCGTTGGCCAGACCGGTGACGGTCAGGGCGGAGACGGTGGCCGCCGCGGACCGGATCCTGCCCACCTGGGCGCCGTTCGAGCCGAGGACCTGGACCTCGAAGCGGGTGATCGGCGCGCCGCCCTGATCGGCCGGCGCGGTCCACCGCACGATCGCCAGCCCGTTGCCCGCCGACGCCGCGCGGATCGTCGGCTCACCCGGCACGGTCCGGGTGACCGGCTGCTCGCCGGGGTTCTGGGTGACGGGCGGCTCGCCCGGGTTCTGGGTGACCGGCGGCGTCGGCTCACCGGGATCGGCCGGGCCCTCGGAGGCGGGTGCCACCGTGACCGCGTTGGAGATCGCCGAGAACTCGCTGGCCCCGGCGGCGTTCACCGCGCGCACCCAGAACACGTACGACTGGCCCGGCACCAGGGTGCCGAAGGTGAGCTCGGAGGCGTCCGGCCCGGCGACGTCCACGTCGAGCACGATGCCGGTCTCGGCGTCGAGCGCCTGCACCTCGTACCCGTAGATCGCGGTGCCGCCGTCGGCGGCCGGCGCCGTCCACCGGACGAGCGCGGTTCCGTTGCCGGCCGTCGCCGCGCCGATGGTCGGCGCGCCCGGGGCGACCGGCGTGACCGGCTTGGTGGACACGCCGGGGGTCGGCTCGGCCGGCGGGGTCGTGGGCGTGCCGGGGTCGGTCGGCGGGGTCGTGGTGCCCGGGCCGGGCGCCGGCGTCGTGGGCGTCACCGGGCCGGGGCCCTCCTCCTCCCCCGGCTCCGGCCCATCCTCGCCGGGTTCGGTCCCCTCGCCGTCGTCGGCCGGGGTGGGGGTGACGGGGTCGGACGGGCCGACGAACTCGCCCGGGCCCTCCGCGGTGACGGCGCGGACCCGGAAGGTCACCGGCACGCCGTTGGTGAGGCCGGTGACGACCAGGCTCGTCGCGGTGGCGGGCGCGTCGATCAGCCGGGGCGTGGTGCCGTCGTTGACCTCGATCTGGTGTCCGGTGACGGTCGCTCCCGACGTGTCCTCGGGCAGCGTCCAGACGACCGTGGCCTTGGCGTCACCGGCGAAGGCGGAGACGCCCGCGTACGCGGTCGGCGCGGTGACCTCGACGGTCTGGTCGGCGAACGCCAGCAGCTCGACGTTGCGCAGGGTGTCGGTCCCGTCGGGCCCGGACACGATCAGGGCGTCGCCGACCGGGGTGACGGCGTACTGGTCGCGGAAGCCCGCGAAGACCGCGGTGTCCTGGCCGGCGGACGGTGCGGTCAGGATCTCCCGGACCACGACGATGTCGCGCGGGTTGACCCTGCCCGCGAACACGTCCGCCTGAAGCTGCGACATGCCGGTCGCCGCGCGCAGCTCCTTGCCGTCGGCGTCACGGACGCTGAGCCGGACGCTGAGGTAGCGGTCGCCGTCGATGATGTCGTCGCCGCCGCGGCCCTCGATGGTGTCGTTGCCGGCACCGCCGAGCAGGATGTTGCCCTCTCCCCAAACGTTGCCGCGCAGGTCGCAGGGGCGGCCGGTCTGGTTGCCGACGGCGGAGGCCGCGGTCGGCAGGTTGGTGACGATCCGGTCCAGCCCCGCGATCCGGGCGATGCCCGCGGCGTCGAGGGCGTCGCAGCCCAGGAAGCCGCCACCGGCCACGGTGGACGGGATCACGTCGTCGCCGCGCAGGGTGTCGTCGTGTGCGCCGCCGGAGAGCGCCTCGACCTCGTTGTACCGGTCCCGGACGCCCGTGGCGAGGATGTCCAGCGGTAGCAGCGGCAGGTCCAGGTCGGAGTCCATCGGCTGATCGTCGCCGCCCTGCTCCGGGCGGGCCGCGACGGACCAGTCGAAGCCAGAGCCGCCGGCGTTCTTCTCGAGGCCCGGGCCCTGGACGCCGATGTCGTCGCCGCCCTCCATGTCGTAGTCGTCGTCGCCGCCCTGGCCGATCAGCACGTCGTGGCCGGGCTTGTTGGCGTCGTCCAGGAAGAACAGGTTGCCGCTGTCGCCCTGCAGCAGGTCGGGCGAGTCGCCGCCCTCCGCCCAGTCGTCGCCGGCGTCGCCCCAGAGGGCGTCCTCGCCGTCGCCCGCGTTGAGCACGTCGTCGCCCTCGCCGCCGAACGTCTGGTTGGCGTTGGCGCCGCCGTTGGTGAAGTCCTTGCCGTCGCCGCCCAGCACGATGTCCAGGCCGGGGCCGGAGTCGATCGCGTCGTTGCCGGGGCCGCCTTTGGTGATGTCGTCGCCGCCGAGATCGGTGAGGACGTCGTCGCCCTCGCCGCCGAGCGCGATGTCGTTGCCCGCGCCGCCCTCGACGACGTCGTCGCCCTCGCCGCCCCAGACGGTGTCGTTGTCGTTGCCGGCGGCGACCCGGTCGCGGTCGTCGGTTCCGGCGTAGACGGACTGCGCGTTGAGGCCCGGCTTGTCGACGGTGTTGCGGGCCCGGTACCTGATCGTCCCGTCCGGCATGCGGATCAGCAGTGCCTTCTCGTCGCAGGCGGTGGCGGGGTCGTCGGCGACCTGGTTGCCGTACCGCTCGTATCCGGCGACGGTGCCGGCCAGGTGCGCCAGCTCGAACGCGCAGTCGGTGGTGGCGAACGCGTCGGCGCGCAGGCTGTGCGCGCCGGTGGTGCGCCCGATCAGCTCCGCGAACGAGTTGCCCTCCAGCTGGCTGCGCAGGTTCATGCCCGGCGTACGGGCCAGGTAGTAGAGCCGGTCGCCGTTCTGCAGGCGGGTGAGCTGGTTCTCGAAGACGTAGTTGAAGGTGCTGCCGAGCAGGCCACCGAACGGGTCGGTGGTCTCGGCGAGCCCGCCGATCCACAGGTCGACGGCGTCCAGCCCGGAGTTGGCGGCGGTCCACGCGCCGGTGGCGTTCATGAACGCGGCCGCGTCGGCCGGTGGCTCGTCGCCGGTCTGCGGGTCGACGATCGCGCGGGCCGCGGCCCGCTTGGCCTCGACCGTGGTGGCCGCGGCGATCGCCGGGTGCCGGCCGTACGCGGCGACGAAGTTGACAAGCGACTCGGGGTGCTTGAGGTGCTCACCGAGGTCGACCCAGCTGGTGTACGGGGCGAGCTGGCCGTCGTTGGTCCGCTCGTGCAGGGTGCGCCGGAAGACGTTCAGGGACGGCACGCCCTCGGAGCGGCCCCGGGCGATGTTGATCGCCGCCAGGTCCATCGGCAGGCCGAGCAGGTTGTTGCGCAGCGTGTCGGTCATGAACTCGTCGAGCTCGTTGCCGACCTGGGCGGACATGCCCCGGACGATCTGACCGGCCGCCTGCTCGGGCGTCAGCGTCCCGCCGTCGGTGTACGCGGGCGGGTTGAGGAACCCGTCGAGCAGCGACATCGAGGCGTCCGAGCCGTCCTCGCGGGTCCGGGCGACGGTCTCGTTGAGCATCGAGTGGCCGAAACGGTAGACGGCGTGCGCGAACTCGGCGTACACGGCCGGGTTCAACTCGGTCTGGGTGAACGCGAACGGCTGGAACGGGTTGATCCCCGGCTGGATCTTGCGGGCGAACTCCTCGAAGACCAGGTGCTGGTACTCCATCTCGTTGATGAACCGGGCGGCCTGGAAGATCCGCTCGCCGTTCCAGGCGTCGCCGATCCGCCACTCGGCCAGCGCGGAGCCGTCCTCGGTGAGCACCCGCTCGATGTCGCCGACGAGCCGGTTGTGCTCGGCGTGGAAGATGTCGTGCACCGCGGTGAGGCCGATGTTCTCGTTGACCCGGCCGTCGCCCGCGATGTAGTGCGCGGCGAGCATCTCGTCGTCGTAGGTGCCGGCGGGCTGCTTGGTGAAGTCGGCGCCGGCGGTGTCGTCGTCGTCCGGGCGGGGCGCGACCGGCGGGGTGGCCGGGTTGTGGTCGGTGTCGACCGGGCTCGGGTCGGCGTGGTGCGCGATGTCGGTCAGGAACGGCGTGTCGAAGTGCAGCGCGTCGGCGGGCACCCGGACCGGGTGGGCGGTGTCGCCCTCGACCAGGCCGGAGCGGGTCACGTACTGCGGGAGGCCGCGGGCCGGGCCGGGCACGAACCGGCCGTACGGGTCGGCGAGGATCGTCGGCACGTCAAGGGCGTCCGCGTCGGCCAACTCCAGGCCGAGCAGGTCGCGGGCCTGATTCCTGGTGTCCGCCCAGGTGGGCAGGCCGCCGAGCGGGCCGGACAGCAGGTTGCCGGTGGTCACCGGGCGGCCCTGCGGGTCGTTCGCGTACTCGCGCAGGAAGACCTGGTGTGCCGCGTGCGAGCTGTAGGCCTGCGAGTTGTCGACGTACGGGGTGTCGGTGTTCACCGCGTCCTGCACGTCGTCCGCGGTGCCCAGCCTGCCGTCGGGGCCGGGCTGGTTGGCGGCGCGGGTGAGCACCATGAACCGCATCGAGGGCGGCACGTACCGGGCGTCGCCGGGCTTCGGGTCGTCGGCGTTGCCGGCGATCCGGTCCGGCCCGGCGATCAGCGGGTCGTCGGCCTTGAGCGGCACGATCACGGTGCCGCCGCCCTTGACGGTCTGGTCGATGCCGTGGTCGAAGAACTGCCCGAAGAGCGTGAACCACGAGTTGTACGGCGCGGACAGCCCGACGTCGGTGGTGACGTTCGGGATGAACAGGGTGCCGTCCTCGGTCGCCGGCGTGGTGGCGCCGCCCTGCGACCGGACCGGGCTGCCGGACGCCGCGACGGCGGCCGGGTTGTTCGCGGTCTGGTCGGCGATCAGGTTGCTGATCAGGCGGGGCTGCGAGTCGACGACGGTGTTGTTCGCGCGCTTGTCGGCGTAGGTGGTCGGCATGGCCGGGCTGCCCGGGCCGAACATGTTCGCCGGCGCGCTCTCCGCGGCGTGGAAGTCCTTACCGGCCAGCCGGGGGAAGGTCTGGTCGGCGGCGCCGAACCTCTCCTGCCCGGCGGTGAGGTTGGTGCAGGTGCCGTCGACCGTGCGCAGGCCGCGCGACAGCAGCGGGCTGGACAGCTGGTCCGGGCCGGTGCCGAGCAGGGCGCCGCAGGGTCCGGTCGCGCTTGTGGTGTTCGCGACGTGCGCCTCGGCGATCTTGATCTGCTTGAGGATGTAGGCCAGGTCGGCGGGGGTGACGGTGAACCCCTGGCCGATCGGCCCGGCGACGGCCGGGGTGGCCACCAGGACGGTGCCGAGCAGGGTGGTGAGCAGGGCGCTCACGGTGGTGCGAAGCGGGAGCCTCATGACGCGTTCTCCGGGGGAGTCAGGGGAAAAGCGTTGAATTCGCACATCTTGGGCATCGGTGCTGTGGTCGGCCTCCCGTCCGGCTGGGGTCACGCTGAAGGGCCGCCCCCGATGCCGGGGACGGCCCTTCAGAAGACACAGATGCGCAGGTCAGCCGTGGTGGTGGCCCGCCTTTGGCGTCAGGTCGGGAATGCCGTGTGACAGATCCTCGCCGGGCCCGGGCAGGCTCGCCGCGACCGCCACCCGGTCGGCCGGCACGCGCGCGGAGCGACCCAGCGCCTGCCGTACGGCCTCGACCTGGCCGTCGCTGATGATCGCCCCGAAGTACCGGATGGTCAGCCCGGAGCGCTGCACCGTGGTGCGGTAGCGGTTCAGCGAGTCGGACAGAATGCCCTCCGAGTCGACTACCGCCGAGACATCGGCCGGCATGACACCGGGCGCCGGGACGACCGCGAACGTCAGGTCGTGCACCAGCACCGGCTGCACCAGGTAGAACGCCACGCTTGCGGGCTGGTGGTCGCGCATGAACGCCTCGGCGTCCGGCACGGAGACACCCTCGTCCAGCACGAGCGTCTGCTCCGGCACCAGGTACTCGAGCAGTTCCGGGCTGAACACCGCGAACGTCGCGTCGGTCAGCGTGCCGACCCGGGCCCGCTGCGCCGCCGCGCGCAGCTCACGGGCGATCTGCCCGCGATCGGCGCCCTTGGCCGGGTGGATCGCGATGGCCGCGCGCCGGCGCACCATCGGCCCGTCGAAGGTCGTGGTGGCCAGCTCGTCCCCGGCGTCGTCGGTGACCGGGCCGGAGACGGCCTGCGCCGGCGCCGGGTCCGCGAGCCAGCCGCCTCGGGCCGCGGCGACCGCGCCGCACAGCACCAGGACGAGCACCAGGCACCACCGCAGGGCGGTGCCCCGCCTGCCGCGCTCCATCAGGTGCCCAGCGGGTAGCTCGGCGCGTACACCACCGGCTGCTCCGGCTCGGTGTCGCCGTACGCGGCGTCGGACTTGATCGGGTCGTTGGCGTTGATGTCACCGACCGCGAACTGGATCATCATGTCGTTGTCCTCGTGGATGAGGTTGTGGCAGTGCACCATGTAGCGGCCGCCGGCGTTGCCGCCGCCGGTGGTGAACTGCATCAATACGCTGACCGTCTCGTTCTCGCCGAGGTAGAAGACGTCCTTGCCGCCGCCCTCCCAGGCATACGCCTGGCGGTTGGGGGTGTTGTTGCGGCCGATGATCTTTCCGTCGATGAGGTGGATGTGCAGCGGGTGGAACCAGCCACCCGACTCGTTGACCAGGTCCCAGATCTCGACGTCGTAGGGCTTCGGCTTGGCGAACACCCGCTGGAAGCCGGTCTTCTCGACGTCGTCCCAGGTCTCGCCGTTGACGGTCCAGATGCCGTGCTTGCGCTCCAGGCGCATGCTGCGCCGGGCCGTCGCCATGTCGGGCGTCAGCCGGTTGACGTCGATCGCGCCCAGGTTCGCGAACGGCTGCGGCCCGAGATCGAGCGTCTTGGGGATCACGTACGGGTCGGGCGCGGCGGTGTCCGCGACCACCTCGAACTGCATCACCTTGCCGGTGTTGCCGTAGTCCTCGTTGTTCTTGTTGCTGAGGTTCTTCAGCTCGATCTTGGTGCCGGGCTTGTACTTCCGGAAGTCGATCAGCACCTCGTAGCGCTCGGCGGGCGCATGCCGCCAGGATGACACGGCGTTGACCTTCGGGGTCATCCCGCCGTCGGTCGCGACGACGTGCACCGGCTCGCCGTTGCCGAGCGTGAACCGGTACGAGCGGGAGATGCTGGAGACCAGGAACCGGAACCGGTAGACGCGGGGCTTCACCCGCATCTTGGGCCACGGCACGCCGTTGACCAGGATCACGTCGCCCATGAAGCCGGCGTTGTCCTCGCCGTCGAACTTCACCGAGCCGTCGGACTTGAACGCCATGTCGCTGACGACCACGGGGACGTCGAACTCGCCCTGCGGCAGCTGTGCGCGCTCGTACGGGTCGCTCAGGTGGTACATCGCGGCCAGCCCGACGAACGCGTTCTTGGCCGTGGTGCGGTGGTTGTGGTCGTGGTACCACATCGTGCGGGCCTGCTGCCAGTTCGGGTAGCGGTAGGTCTTGGCGTGCCCGGGCCGGGTGTGGTCGTTCGCGTACCCGTCGTACTGCGGCAGCGAGGCCGAGCCGTGCAGGTGGGTCACCGTGCTGAACTCGCCTTTGTACAGCGGATGCGCGCCCAGCGCGTTCGCGATCCGGACCTCGGCACGGGTGCCCTGCGGCACCTTGATCGTCGGGCCGGGGAAGATCCCGTTGTAACCCGCGATCTTGGTGGTCAGGCCGGGGAGGATGCTTGCCTGGCCGATCTTCTGGGTGAGCCGGTAACGGTGGAACGGGCCCTTGTCGTCGACGCCCTGCTCGGTCGGCATGAGCACCGGCGGGCGGCGGAACATGTTCGTGTACGGCGTCGGTGTGTTCTTCGCCGCGAGCGAGCTCGAGGCGGCAACCACTTCACCGCCGGCACCGGCCACGATCAGCCCGCCACCACCGATCGCCAGCGCGCCCTTGAGCAGACCGCGCCGAGTCACCATTCCGTCTGTCATCCGTACTCTCCGTGTCCGCCGTGCCAGGTCTGCGCACGCTAGCGGCGGGTGCTGAGGGAGCCCGGTGGAAATCCTGTGGCCGCCCGGGGCCCGGTCCCGCTCGCCCCGCGGCCGGACCTCAGCCGGGCCCGGCGAAATCCTCAGGACCCCTCGGCAGCCGCCGATCTCGGGCGCAGTGCATGCTTCGGAGGAGGCCGTTCAGATGCGGGTCACGGTGTTGGGACCGCTCATGGTGACCGACGGCGGCGGCATCGTGCTGCCCGCCGGGGAGCTGCCCCGCCGCGCCCGGCAGGTGCTCGCGGTCCTGGCCGCCCGGCACGACCGCATCCAGTCGAAGGACGCCCTCGCCGACGCGGTCTGGGGCACCGAGCTGCCCGGCAATCACGTCGCCACGCTGGAGCACTACGTGTCGATGATCCGGCGGCGCCTGCAGCCCGCCGGCAACGTGGCGTCGTGGTTCATCGTCACCCGCGGCGGCGGATACCTGTTCGACACCGGCCGCGCCGGGCTCGACCTGGCCGAGCTGCGCGAGCAGATCCGCAGCCTGGACGCCCTCGCGCCGGACGGCCCCGAACGCCTCGCCGTGCACTCCTCGATCCTCGCCCTGGCCCGCCAGCTGCCCTTCCCGGAGGACCCGTACGCCGAGTGGGCCGAGTCGGCCCGCACCGAGGTGCAGCTCGCCACCGTGGACGCGCTCCTGGCGCTGGCCGCCGCCGCGCTGCCGGACGATCCCGCGCGGTCGCTGCGCCTGGCTCAGGAGGCGATCGGGCTGAGCCCGTTCCTCGAGTCCGGCTACCAGGCCGCGATGATGGCGGCGGTCGCCATGGACCGGCCGGACCAGGCGCTGCGCATCTTCGACCGGTGCCGGCGGGTGCTCGAGGAGGAGCTGGGCCTACCGCCCTCGGCCGAACTGATCCGCCTGCAGAGCGCCGCCCTGGCGCACCGGCTCCCAGTGCCCGCCACGGCCGCGCCGGCGCTGGCGGGACCGGATGCCGCCGGGCCGGCGGCCGGCGCCGGGCCGGGCTTCCTCGGCCGCCACCACCAGCTGGAGGTGCTGTTCGAACCGGCCGCGCCGCCGGTGGTGCATGTCGTCGGGCCGGTCGGGGCGGGCAAGTCGGCGTTCCTCGCCGAGCTGGCCCGGCGCGCGCCCGGCCGGGTCGGCATCGGGCACGCCGGCTCGGCCGTGTGCCGGCTCGCCTGGCTGCGCGCCGTCCTGATCGACCTGGGTGCCGGGCCCGAGGCCCTCGCGGCCGTCGACGGTGCCCGCATCGACCAGCCGCTGGGCACCTCCGAGCTGGAGCTGATCGGTACGGCGTTCCACGGCCCCGAGCGGGTGTTCCTGGCCGTGGACGACGCCGCCGACCTCGACAGCGCCAGCGTCGCGGAGCTGGCCTGGCTGAGCCGGCACTGCCCGCGGCTGCGGATCGTGCTCACCTACCGCTACCCGTCCCAGGTCATCGACCGGCCGCTGGCGGCGCTGAACGCCACGACGGTGCTGCGGCTCGGCCCGCTGAGCGCGGACGAGCTGTCAGCGCTGGGCGACGACCGGGTGGTGATGCGCAGCGGCGGGATCCCCGCGCTGGTGGCGGTCGCGACCCGGCCGCAGGAGATCGCCTGCGCGGTCGCCATGCAGATAGCCCGGCAGCGGACCCGGTGGATGCACCGGCCGGCCTGGGAGGTGCTGCGCCTGTGCGCGGTCCTCGGCCCGCTGAGCCCGGCCGACCTGGCCCCGCTCACCGGCCGGCCGGTGCAGGAGGTGCTGACCTCGATCGACGAGCTGGTGCACGCCCATCTGCTGAGCGACGTGCCGGACGGCACGGTGCGGCACCGCAGCTCGCTGATCCGCGACGCCATCCGGGAGCAGGTGTCCGAGGCGTCCAGCGCGCACCTGCGCGAACAGCTGACGGCGGCCCCCTGAACGGGGACCGCCGCCGCTGAACCGCCTTGCGAACCTGTCAGTTGGTCACGTTGACCGCGAAACCGAGCTGTGCGGCGCCGGTCGTCGTGACGAAGCTGACCGTACGCACCGTGCCCGGGTTGGGGCCGGTGACCCGCAGGTCGAACGCCCCGGTGGCGTCAACCGTCACCGGCGCACCGATCGTCCGGCCGGTGAGCGTGCTGCCCAGCACCACGGAGACCCGCTGGCCCGCGAGCAGGCTGCTGGTACCCGAGATCCGCCACTCGTTGTTGCCGGTGCGGTACCGCACCGCGAGTCCGGACAGCGTCTCCGCCTGAGGCCGGATCACGACCCTGCCGACATCGGAGCCGGCCGGGTTGGTGACCGTCAGCTCGAGCACCACGGGGTCGTTGTTGAAGACGTACGAGGCGTTCGGGCCGGGCGCCGCGGGCAGCGCCTGCACCGGGTAGGTGAATGTCGGCTTCGCGATCGTCGTGCTGGACAGCTTGACCGCCGGGCCGGACACCTGCCGCCACGAGTACGACTCGGCGGCGTTCGAGTTGGAGCCGTCCAACGTGACCCCGCGGCCCCGGACCACGGTCTGGTCCGCGCCGGGCTTGGCCTTCGGCAGGGCCGCCGCGATCACGTTGACGGTCACCGACACCGGCACGCTCGGGCCA
The DNA here is from genome assembly GCF_040648555.1 of Actinoplanes sp. NPDC049118. NCBI lineage: Bacteria > Bacillati > Actinomycetota > Actinomycetes > Micromonosporales > Micromonosporaceae > Actinoplanes > Actinoplanes sp. NPDC049118. Next base: position 252,866 of record NZ_JBEZDY010000006.1, on the reverse strand, counting down.
CCGGGCCCGGTCACGGTCAGCGTGAACTTGTACTTGCCCACCTCGGCCGGCACGAACGTCGCCACGGACCCGGTCGGGTTCGACAGCGTGACGTTCGGCCCGGCGGTCTGCGACCAGGTGTACCCGTTGATCTCACCGGCCGAGCCGGTGGCGTCCAGCCGGATCGTCTGCCCGATGATGGCCGGCGATTCGACAATCGCCGCGGCGACCGGGGCCGTCGGCAGGAACACCTGACCGGTGCCGGCCACCGAGGCGGTCGCGGACCCGCCCGCGGCCGAGGTCACCGTGATCACGGCCGGCGGGGCGACGACGTCCTGGAACGGCGCCGAGGTGATCGGGCCGAACCCGATGACCGACAGGGCCGGGTTCGACGTGTGGTCGCTGGAGACGGCGGAGACCGACAGGGTCTGCGCGTCGGAGTCGTACGCGACACCGGTGACCGTCACGACGTCGACCAGCGACCGCGACTTGCGGGTCGTCGGCCGGTCGCTGACGTTCACCACCTCGATCTTCGAGTCCTTCGGCACCGCGGTGGCCGGGAACCGGCCGTAGTAGCGGCCGCCGCTGCCCCGCAGCGCGGTGTTGTGGAAGCCCAGCGCGTCGTTGCCGGCGACCTCGATGACCTGGCCGGGCTCGCTGGTCGCGAACACCTCGACCACGCCGGTGCCGTCCGCGTTCGTCGAGTACGTGGCCTGGTCGATGTCGACGCCCGCGTTGGTCGCGTAGCGGCCCTGGACGCTGAACACGTCCGTGAAGCCCACCTCGGCGAGCACCGAGCCGGTGGCGGGGTCGAGGCGCTCGACGCGCACGAAGTTCGTGTTGTACGGGCTGCCGACGACCTTGTGGTCGACGCCCGGGTTACCGGTGTAGCCGGCGGGCGCGGCGGGCGCCACGTTCGGGTCCCACTTCAGGAACGGCCCGATCCGGCTGCTCAGGACCCCGCCGAAGGCGCCCGGGGCGATGCCGATGTCCTCGGTCATGTTCACGCCCTTGTCACCCGCGACGATGTCGTCGATCCCGTACGGGTGGGTGATGCGGAAACGCTGGCCCTGCGGTGCGTCGAAGCGGATCCGGACCCGGCCGAAGACGATCTGGTCCCCGTCGATCGGCTCCTCCCGGGCGAACGCCGCCTCGACGTTCATCCCGATCGTCGCCCGGGCGCCGCCAGTCAGCCCGAAGTCGGCGCCGGCGAGCTGGTAGAAGGACTCGCCGGGGAAGTTGTCCGGGAACGACACCGGCTCGTCGGGGTTGGGCATCTCGTCGGCGGGCCCCGCGCAGAGCAGATCGCCCGGGTCGGTGCACAACTCCAGCCGGACGTTGTTGCTGTCGCGGTACCAGGCCGGGAAACCGTGCTCGGCGATCGGGCCGACCTGCACGAGATTGCCAGTCCGCCCGGTAGTCGGCTGCACGACCACCGCGGCGGCGGTGCCGGCCAGCGGCGCCACCACCGCCACGATCACGCCCAGCGTGACCGGCAGGCGAGCCAGTGTCTTCTTCATGGCACTCCTAAAGCTGTTTCTGGAGTCGTCAACGTAGGAACGTGGTCTGTGGCGCGACTGTGGTCCGGCTGAGGCAGCGTTCAGTCGGACCGCTCGGCCAGGACCGGCCGGTCGCCGGCACAGCTGATCCGGACCTTGACCCGGTCGTGGTCGTCCACGGTTCCCCGGAACTCCCCCTCCGCCTGCACGCGCGGGCCCTCGTCACGCTCGTGCACGGCGAACCCGGCCAGCGGCGACATCGCGACGATCTCGGCACGCCGGTCCCCGCACCGGGCGACCACCGTGCCGCCCCGGGTACGGAACGAGCGGAGCCCCACGGACGGCGCCGGGCCGCTGCCCGCGGACGCGGACGCCGACGCAGGTGGCGCGGAGGCCGTGGTCGGTGCGGGTTCCGGGTCGGTGCCGGCGGTGGGCCCGGCGGACGCCGGGGCCCCGGCGGACGTGGGGGTGGTCGTCGCGTGCGCCGCCAGCTCGCGGTCGATCTCCGCCTGCGAGCGCGGGCGCCCCGCCTCGGAGGTGAGGCCGTCACCGATCACCCGGACCGCGGCCAGCCCGATGAGCACGGCCAGCACGGCCGCGCCGATCCAGCCGGCGGTGCCGAGCAGCGTTCGTCGCGTCATCCGGGCGACTATGCCCGCCCGCAGGTTAAGGCCGGGCCCGGCAAGCGCTAAGGGAGGGTTAAGCCGCTGGTCACGGGCGCATCCGGGTTACGGTGCGGTGATGGCCCACCTGCTGCTGATCGAGGACGACTCGGCGATCCGTACCCACCTGCTGCGGGCGCTGCGCGAGCGGGGTCACGCGGTGGCGGCGTCGCACACCGCGATGCACGGGCTGCAGACCGCCCTGGCCGAGCGGCCCGATCTGGTCGTGCTCGACCTCGGCCTGCCCGACCTCGACGGCGGCGAACTGCTGCGCATGCTGCGGGCGGTTAGCGCGGTGCCGGTGATCGTGGCGACCGCCCGCGACGACGACGAGGAGATCGTCCGGGTGCTGGACGCGGGCGCCGACGACTACATGGTCAAGCCGTTCACGGCCGCGCAGCTGGACGCCCGGGTGCGTGCGGTGCTACGCCGTGGCGGCGAGGACCGGCCGGAGCAGGCCGCGATCGTCGTCGGCGGGCTGCGCATCGACGCCGGCGCCCGGACGGCCTCGCTGGACGGCGCGCAGCTCGACCTCACGCCGCGCGAGTTCGACCTGCTGCACCACCTGGCGGCCCGCGCGGGGCAGGTGGTGACGAAGCGTGAGCTGCTGGCCGAGGTCTGGCAGGTGCCGTACGGCGGCGCCGACAAGACGGTCGACGTGCACCTGTCCTGGCTGCGCCGCAAGCTCGGCGAGACCGCGCAGACGCCGCGCTATCTGCACACCGTGCGGGGGGTGGGCGTGCGGCTGAGTGAGCCGGCATGAGGCGCCGCCTCACCCTGCTCGTCGCCGCCACCACCGGCCTCGTGCTGCTGGCCTTCCTGGTGCCGCTGGCGCTGCTCGTGCGGCAGGTCGCCGCGGACCGCGCGGTGAGCCGCGCCGACAACGTGGTCCGCGCCATCGTGCCGCTGGTGGGCACGAGCGACTCCAGTGAGCTGGAGCTGTCGTTGAACGGGGCGTCGGTGCCGGTGACGGTCTACCTGCCGGACGGGCGGGTGCTCGGCGCGCCGGCGCCGCCCACGGCGGCGGTGCGGCTGGCGGGCGCGGCCGGGCAGTCGTACACGGTGGACGGCGCGGCCGGACGGGAGATCGTCGTACCGGTGGTCACCGCGCAGGGCACGGCGGTGGTGCGCACGGTGGTGCCGCGCGCGGAGCTGACCCGTGGTGTGGCCCAGGCGTGGCTCGTGCTCGCCGGGCTCGGCGTCGCGCTGGTGCTGCTGGGGCTGCTGATCGCGGACCGGTTCGCCCGGGCGCTGGTCGCCCCGATCGCGGACCTGTCGGCGGTCTCGCACCGCCTGGCGCGGGCGGAGCTGTCGGCGCGGGCCTCCCCCGCAGGGCCGCCGGAGGTGCGGGAGGTGGCCGGCGCCCTCAACCACCTGGCCGGGCGCATCCAGGACCTGTTGCGGCAGGAGCGTGAGCAGGTCGCGGACCTGTCGCACCGGTTGCGAACCCCGCTCACGGCGCTGCGGCTGGAGGCGGAGACGCTGCGCGACCCGGACGACGCGGCGCGGCTCGCGGCCGCGGCGGACGCGATCGAACGGGCCGTCACGGCGGTCATCCGCGAGTCCCGCCGCCGCGGCGCGACGCGCCCCCGTACCGGCTGCGACGCCACGGCCGTGGTGGCCGAGCGGGTCGCCTTCTGGTCCGTGCTGGCCGAGGACACGGACCGTGGGGTACGCCGTGAGCTGCCCGCCGCGCCGCTGCCGGTGGCCGTCGCCGCCGACGACCTCGCCGCGGCGCTCGACGCCCTGCTGGGCAACGTCTTCGCGCACACCCCGGACGGCACGGACTTCGCCGTTTCGCTGACCGCGCGGCCCGGCGGCGGCGTCCTGACCGTCTCGGACTCCGGGCCGGGTTTCGCGTCGTCGGCGCCGCGCCGCGGGGTCTCCGGCTCGGGCTCGACCGGCCTGGGCCTGGACATCGCCCGGCAGGCCGCCGAGACCGCCGGCGGGTCGATGCGGGTGGAGGCCGGACGCGACGGCGGCGCCCGGGTGGTGCTGGAACTGGCCGGGCCCTTAACCGGGGCTTAGAGGTCGCACAGCGTGCCGCTAAGCCCCGGTAGGCGACTGTGCATTCGTTCGACAGTCACCAGCACCGGAGGTTCAACGATGATCAGGCTTCGCACCGTCTCCACCCTCGCCGCCGGCGTGGCCGCCGCGCTCGCCCTCGGCGGCACCGCGCTCGCCGCCGGCGGCGACGAACCGACACCCAGCGCATCGCCCGACGACCGCGGCGGCGCCGTGGAGATGCTGCCGAATGGCGACCCGGTGCCGACCGGCTCGGCGGACGACGACGCCGCCCCCGCGGCCCCGGCACCCGCCGCCACCACGCCCCCGGCCGCGTCGCCGCGGGCGGTCACCATCGACGCCGCCCGCACGATCGCGCTGCGGGCCGCCGGCGGCGGCCGGGTCACCGGCATCGAGTCCGAGACCGAGCACGGCCGCGCGGTCTGGGACGTCGACGTCGTGACCGACGGCGTGCGGCACGACATCGACGTCGACCGGGCGACGGGTGCGGTGCTGCGGCACCGCGTCAAGACGTCGGGCGGGGCGGCGACCCGCTCGTCCGCCGACGACCGCCGCGGGCGCGGCTCCGACGACAACGGCACGGACGACCACGGCCGCGGCGGACACGGCAGCGACGACAACGGCACGGACGACCACGGCCGCGGCGGACACGGCTCCGACGACTGAGCCGAGTTCGCAGGGGTCACCCGCGCCGGCGGTGCCCCGTGGGTTTTCGGTGCCCCAGCCGGTGCCGAAACCCACCTCGGGGCCGGTCAGCCGTTCTTCTGGTCGGCGAGGAAGGACGACACCCAGGACAGGCCCGAGTTCCAGTTGACCGCTATCTCGTTCGTCGAGTAGGCGTTGATGTCGTCCAGGTAGCAGAACTGTGCGACGCAGCCGGCGAGCCTCACCCCGGACAGCGGATCCTGCAGGCCGGAGTTCGGGCCGCCGGCGACGGTGCCGGCCGGCGGGTGCGGCAGGCTCGGGTCGAGTTGATGCGCGTACATCCGGGTGTGCTGGTTCCGCGCGTAGACAGTGCCGTAGCCGGTGACGTACGAGATGTTCAGCGCGTTGCGGCCGAACAGGAAGTCCGCAGCGGTGAGCACCGCCTCCCGGTACCTGGACCGGCCGGTCAGGTCGTACGCGGTGCCGATCACCACCATGTTGTTGAGGATCGCGCCGTTCGAGCCCCATGCCCACCTGTCGTCCGCCGGCGCGTACGGCTGCCCGTAGGCCTGGTCGAGCTGCAATGCGATAAGCGCGTCGGCGGCCGCGACCACCGAGGCGCGGACGGCCCGCCGCCGGGGCAGGTCGCTGTCGACGGTGGCCAGGTCGAGCCGGCCCAGCGCCGCGGTCGAACCCCAGTGGAAGCCGTCCGGGTCGAAGACGTCCGCGGTGTGCAGCGGCGAGCCGAGCACGTCCGCGCGGTAGGCCCGCTCGCCGGTGGTGAGGTACAGCTCCGCCGCGGCCCAGTAGAACTCGTCGGCCGCGTCGCCGTCGGCGTACGCACCGCCACCGGTGCCGTCGGCGTTCGAGGCGTACAGCGCCGGGTTGGCCTCGGCGGCGGCGTACGCGGTGCGGGCCGCGGTCAGCAGCCGGCCGGCGTACGCCCTGTCGAAGCGCCGGAACAGCCTGGCGCCCTGCGCCGCGGCGGCGGCCAGGTTGAGCGTCGCGGCGGTCGACGGCCGGTGGAGGGCGCGGGCCTTCGCGTCCGCCGCGGGTGCGAGCGGCAGCCCGGTCCAGGTGGTGTCGCTGATCTTGTGGTACGCCATCCCGGCCAGCGGCCGGCCGCCCGGCACCTGCATCCTCAACAGGAAGTCGAGCTCCCAGCGTGCCTCGTCGAGGATGTCCGGCACGTTGTTGCCGCGCTCGGGAACCCGCAGCGTCCCGTCCCGCAGCGCCCGCCGGTCGGTGCCGCCGGCGATCCGGTTGCGCTCGTACTCCGACATCAGTTGAGCGACCGCGATCCCGCCGTTGACGACGTACTTGCCGTGGTCGCCGGCGTCGTACCAGCCGCCGGTGACGTCGCGGGTGAAGCCGGCCGGGCAGGTCCAGTGGTCCGCGAACACCGCCGGCGGCAGGCACGGCACGGCGTCGTCGCCCTGGTTCGGCGCGACGCCGACGTGGCCGGCGGCGCGCGCGTAGCCCGGCGCGACGGTGTCGAGGATCGGGGTGCCGCTGCGCTGGGTGTAGAAGAACGTCTTGCTGTCGACGCGCAGCGCCCGGTACGCGGCGCCGGAGATCGGGAACGGATGGCTGGTCGCGCCGTCCGCGGTGAGGGTGTACCCGGAGCCGCCGCGGCGGTATGACGAGAAGTCGAGCGTGTGCACGTTCTGGCCGGAGGTCGGGTCGACGCCGCGCGCCGTACTCCAGCCGCTGCGCACGACCTTGCCGGCGGCGTCGTTCAGGGCCCAGGGCACCGCCGTGGTCGCGGTCGTGACCAGGGTGGCCGCCTTCGGCCCGTACGGAAGATAGCCGACCTGGTTGACGCGCATCCGCGGTCCGGTGTCGGGCTCGTACGGCGGGACCGGATCGCCGCCCCTGAGGCTGACGTTGTCGATGCAGAAGGTGAAGTCGGGCTTGCCGCCGAACTGGAATGCCAGCTGGCCGTCGGCGAAGTCGCCCTTGCCGGTGCCGGTCAATGTGTACGTGGTCATCCCGGGCGTCATGGTCCTGGCGCCGCCGAGCACAGTGGAGTAGCCGCCGGAGTTCTGCTGGAACACCACGGTCACCGGCACCGTGGCGGTGCCGCGGGCATCGAACGTCAGGGTGTAGGTCGCCCCGTTCTGGATCCGCAGGTAGGGCAGGGCCAGCATCGAGTCCCACGGGTTGATCGAGCCCGTGCCGGTGTCGACACAGGCCTGCCCGTCGACGGCGCGCAGCTTGCCGCTCGCGGTGCCGTACGCCACCCACGGCGCGGCCGTCGTGTCGAAGGTGCCGTTGGTGACCTGGTCGAACTCTCCGTCGGCCCGCGCCGTGCCCGGGTGCGCGTTGACGATCAGCGCCAGAGCGGCCAGCACCGCCGCGGTGTCCTGAGATCGAAGCACGCACGTATTCGAAGGCGCCGGACGGCCGTCGCACAATGCGCGGTTCTCGATCGATCCGAATCGAGCAGATTCGATCACATGGCATGCGCGTCAGAGGTCCATGCAGGACAGCTGATCGGGTTTGATCGAATGTGATCGATTGTAACCGCCCTGTAGTCGTGCGTTAAAACCCCGTCTACTCATTGATGTCGATGTCACTTTCCCTGTCCGGAAAGGACCCATCGATGAGAAGACAGCGAATTCGGCTGCTGCCACTGGTCCTGTCGCTGGCGTTGGCCGGCGGCGCCGCGGCGGCGTGGTCGACGACGGCGAACGCCGCCACCGGACCGATCTGTTCCCGATTCGGTTCGACCGTGCAGGGCGACTACTACGTACAGAACAACGTCTGGGGCTCCACCGCCACCCAGTGCATCAACGTGACCGGCAACGGCTTCCAGATCACCCGCCAGGACGGCGTCAACGCGTCCGGTCCGGTGTCCTACCCCTCGATCTTCCTCGGCTGTCACTACACGCTGTGCAGCCCGGGCCTGCGTACGCCGCGGCGGATCAGCGGAATCGGCAGCGCCCGGAGCAGCATCAGCTACACGTTCGCCAACGCCAAGTACGCCGCGGCCTACGACATCTGGCTGGATCCCACGCCGAGGACCAACGGCGTCAACCAGCAGGAGATCATGATCTGGTTCAACAGGTCGGCGACACCGCAACCCATCGGCTCGGTCACCGGTACGGCGTCCGTCGGCGGTCGCAGCTGGCAGGTCTGGACCGGGAGCAACGGCTCGAACAACGTGATCTCGTACGTCTCGGCGTCGGCGATCTCGAGCTGGAGCTTCGACGTCAAGGCGTTCCTGAACGACTCGATCGCCCGAGGGCACGGATCCAGCAGCTGGTACCTCACCAGCATCCAGGCGGGATTCGAGCCCTGGGCCGGCGGCATCGGCCTGACCGTCAACTCGTTCTCGGCGTCGGTGACCTGAACGCCGGTCCCAATCTCCATAGGACCGAGCGGGCGCAATCTCTCCCGGTGAGGGCTACAGTCCAGCCATGCCCGATCCGGTTCGATAACCATCGATCACCGGCCGGGCAGGCATCGGAAAGGACACGACGAGCGGCCGGGGCGGTGCCACATGCCGACACCACGAGCGTTCAACACGCAACGCCGCGAGCGCCTGATGACCGAGCTCCGGCAGCACGGCGCGGTCCGGGTCGTCGAGCTCGCCGAACTGCTCCAGGTCAGCCAGATCACCGTGCGGCGCGACATCGCCGCGCTGGCGCAGGCGAGGCTGCTCACGAAGGTGCACGGCGGGGCCGTGCTGCCGACGCAGCTCGCACCGGAGCACCGGCGGGCCCGCCGGCCGGCCATCAGGTTCACCCTCGGCATGGTCGTACCGACACTGGACTTCTTCTGGCCGCCGGTCGTCGCGGGCGCGCGCACCGCGGCGGCCGTGCTGGGTGTCGAACTGCGGCTGCGTGGTTCGAGCTACGACGCCGGCGAGGACCGTCGTCAGATCACCCGGCTGCTCGAATCCGAACGGATCTCGGGCCTGCTCCTCGCCCCGAACCTGGACGCCGAGAACGGCGAGGAGATGCTCGCCTGGATCGGGGCGCTGCCGGTGCCCTGCGTCATGATGGAACGCCAGACGCCGTCGGCGCGGCTCGATTCCGTCGAGGAGGCGGAACGGATTCCGCCGGGGCGGCCGGGCTGCTCCGCCGCGCCGCTGGAATGGGTACGCAGTGATCACGATGCCGGGGTCGAGACCGCGCTGCGCCACCTGGTACGTCAGGGCAACCGCCGGATCGGCCTGGTCCTGACGCCGATCAGCCCAAACGCCGACCACATCGCCCGGGGCTTCGCGCGGGCGTGTCTGCGCCTCGACCTCGCCGACGACCTGGTGTTCCGTGCGTCGGTACGTCCGGACATACCCGACCACCGCCTTCACCTCGCCGCCATCCTGCGCCGCTGCCGGCGGGCCGGTGCCACGGCGCTGGTGGTGCACAGCGACCCGGACGCCATCTCGCTGGTCCGATTCTGCGCCGAAGAGGGCATCGCGGTCCCCGGTGACCTGGCCGTCGTCTCGTACGACGACGAGATCGCGCAGCTGGGCGAGCCCCCGCTGACCGCGATCCGCCCGGCGAAGGGCCACCTCGGCCGGATGGCGGTCGAGCTGCTCGTCTCCCGGCTGATCGAGGGCTCTCGCCGGCCGGCACACCGCCTGCTGGTCGTCCCCGAACTCGTCGTCCGGAACTCGTCGGTACGGCCCACCCGGCTCTGGATCGATCGTCGCCCCTTCGGGTGACCGGACTGTCAGGTAACCGAACGACGCATTGTCCACACCGCGCGTAAGCACCAGGGTGGACACACCACCGGGGGAACTCGCCGCTGCGGAGAGCCCGTCGATGCGCCGTGCTCGGGGAGGGCCCATGTCCGTCATCGTCGTCCGGTTGCATCCGGAGAAGCCCACGAGCGGCATCAAGTTCACGGACTATCTCGAGGGTCTCACGGTCGAGGTCCGGGACCGCTCGTTCGCCGATCCGGACGCCAAGAAGCCCGGCGCCCTGCTCGGCACGGCGATCTACGATCCCACGGACCCCAACGCCACGATCCTGCAGCACAACGACCCGGGGCCGCCCGGGCCCGGCCCGGTCGCCACCGCCGGCGTCCAGGTGCCGACGCCGGGCGCCGGCGAATATCTCAGCCGCGACCTGCGGCTCATCGTCACCCGGACGGCCAACGGGCAGACCACCCCGGTGTCGGCGAAGAACTTCAACTTCAACGTCGAGCTGGCACCGGGATCGCTGCCGAATCCGCCGACGCCGAACGCGTACGCCGGCCTCGACCCGGTGGCCGCCTACGTCGCGCTGCCCGCGCCGCTGGTCGGGCTGCCGCCCGGAACCACCTTTCTGGACGTTCCGGCGGACGGGACGCCACCGCCGTTCGACGCCGTGCTGAAGGCCATGCAGACAGTCGTGGCCCAGGACCCCGGGCCGGGAAGCCCGCCGGACCTCGCGGCGCTGACCCCCGCGCAGTCCCGGCACATCGCCCGGGAGATCGTCTACAACCGCATCCTCGAGCCGCTGCCCGAACCGCGCAGACCCCTGGAGGACCTGTACCGCGACGTCGGCGCGGACGAGACCGCGCGCCGCCAGTTCGAGGCGGACCTGGTCACCTACTACGCGGTGCACAGCACCCGGGCCGAGGTGCTCGCCAAGTACGTCTACGGGGTGTCCGCGGCGCTGGCCTGCGAACAGAAGTCCAAGGACGCCACCGAGGTGTGCCTGACCCTCCCGGTGTTCCCGGGCCTGTCGACGCCGTCCGGCAACGTACCGACGGTGTCGGTGGTGGTGTCGCAGTGAACCCGCAGTTCGACGTCCCGCCGCAGTACTTCTACGCGCTCGCCGCCAGCCTGCCGCCGGACGTGTCGGCCGATGTGCGCTACCGGCTGGCCACGCTCGCGGACGAGGTGACGATCCTCGACGTGCTGCGCAAGGCGGTCGAGGAGAACATCATCGTCGAGGACCCCGCGGTCTCCCTGGAGATGGCGGCCCGCCGGCTGCGCTCGCTCGGCGCCACCCAGGGCGTCACCCCGGTCTGCGCACCCGGCGTCGGCCTGGCCCTGACCACCGGGTACGCGGCCTACCGCAGCACGCCGGACCCCGATCCCGAGCCGGACCGCGACATCGCGCCGTTCTGGAACTCCGTGATGGGCAACGCCGCGCTCGCCCGGGCCCACCTCGAGCTGGTGCTCTGCGCGGCCTTGCAGGAGGGCGACACCCGGCCGCTGATCGCGGACGTCCTCGCCGAGGGCCTCGCCCTGGACAGCGTCCGGAACCTCGACACCGATCCCTGGCCGGCGCCGAAACCACCCGAGATCACGTACGCGAACTGGATGACGGTGTTCACCGCCCACCCGGGCCGGCTGCCGGCCAGCGTGGGGCCGGGGACGCTGGAGGAGCGCGTCGCCGCGTTCGTCCGCATGCTGCACGCCTTCTTCCAGGTCTCCACCGGGGCCCTCGGGCCCGGCGCGGCCGTCCCCGGCCGGCCCGAGACGCTGCCGCGCCCGGTCACCGACCTGATCCAGCTCTTCTTCGACGGGTACCGGGGCGCCGGGAACCTCGCCTGGGAGTGGGGCGACGGCCTGCCGGCCGCCGACCGGGACGCCGTGATCGCCACGCTCGGCCTGGATCCGGACGCCGCGGCCTGGCTCGCGCGGGCCGTCGACGCGCTGGACGGCGTCTACGCCGTCACCGCGGTGGCCGGCATCGGCGACACGCTGCACTTCTCCCTCGCCGAGTCGTTGTACGCCCGCGGTTTCACCGGCCGCGACCCGATCACCGCACTGACCGGGCGGGAGTTCGCCGACGCCCTGATCGGCACGCCGGCGCACCAGTACGCGTACGACATCTTCGTCGCCGCCGGCGGCGACCCGAACGCCGCGCCCGGCGGCGGGGCCGGCGACCCGTTCCAGCCGATCAACCCCGGTGACGTGGTGAACTGCGAACCCGGCTGTGCGACGTCGCCCACCGGCAGCACCGCGTACCTGCAGGCCCTGCTCGACGTCGAGGTGGCCGGCCGGCCGCTCGGCGAGATCCTGGCCGGTCGCACCGGGCCGGTCGGCGAGCTGGCCGCAACGGCCGCGAACGCCGAGATCGCCGTTCCGGTCATCGACCTGGTCAACGAGTCGCTCGAGGCGATGGCGGCGAACGGCGCGAGCGCCGGGGTCGTACACGACACCGACCCGACGGGGGTGCCGGACCCCGCGCAGGCCTGGTTCGCCGCGGTGCCGGCGTACTCGTCCCCCGCCGTGCCGGTCGCCGAGCCGGCCGCCTACGAGCTGTTGGCCACCGACTTCTCGGCGCCGGAGCTCCCATACGACCAGCGGCTGGACGTCAACCGCCGGCACCTCGAGGCGATGGGCACCACCCGGTTCGACGTGCTGCGCGGATTCCGCCGCGACATCACCGAGTTCGTCCTGGACCGCGCGGGCGAACCGGCGGCCTTCCCCCGGCACGTGTGGCGCTACCCGGTGCGCCTCGACGTGGCGCTCGAATCTCTGTGCGTCTCCCCCGCCGAGTACGCGACGCTGTTCGCCGAGACGCCCGCGGGCGCGACCCTCGCCACGCTGTACGGGTTCGACCGGGAGGGATCCCGCTGGAAGATCGTCGCGGCGGCGCTGCCGGAGCTGCTGACCCGGCTGGGGCTGGAGTACTGCGAGCTGGCCGAGCTGATGGCCACCGGCTTCGTGCCGGGACAGCTGTACACCCGGCCGCGCGACGGCGAGCCCGCGCCGGTCCGGTTCCCCGAGTGCGCGCCCTGCTGCCCCGCGGACTACGTGCTGGTCCTCGACGACGCCGAGGCCGACGGCCCGTGGGTGCGGCTCGCCCTGCTCGCCCGGCTGTGGCGCAAGCTGCGCTGCACGTTCGCGCCGTCGTTCGCGGAGCTCGCCCGGATCTGCACGGTGCTGCGGCTCTTCGACGACGACGGGCAGGTGAATCCCGACTTCCTCGCGCAGCTGGTCGCGCTGCAGCTCCTCCGGGAACGCTTCGGGCTGTCCGCCGTGGACATCGACACGCTGCTCGAACTCTGGCGCGACCCCGCCGCGCCGCCGCCCGGCGTCGTCGACGAGTTCATCACGCAGCTCTCCCGGCGTACCCCCCACAAGCACCGGTCGCCCGGCCGGGCCGCCACCTTCCAGCGCCTGCTGCGCGCCAACCTCGACCCGCTGTCCCGGCTCGGCGGCTTCGACCCGGCCGTGCCGGCCCGCGCCTGGCACGCCCGCCCCACCCACACGCTGCGGTTCGCCGAGCAGCTCTCGAAGATCCTCGCGTCCCGCTTCGGCATCGGCGAGCTCAGCTATCTGTGCACCGCCGAACCGCACCTCGGCGGCGACGATCCCTATCCGCTCGCCTCCGGCATCGAGGCCGAGGTGGACCCGCTGCGCGATCCGGAGGACGAGGCCCGGTTCTCGCTGTGGGCGCTGCGCCGCAAGCTCCTCGACGCCACGGTGGACGACGACACCGCGGAGGCGTACTCGTGGCACCGGATCGGCGACGTGCTGCGCGAGGAGATCGGCGGTGAGCCGGTCGGCGACCGGCTCACCGCCCTCGGCGCGCACCTTTTCCCCGGCGTGCTGCACGACGCGGGCGTCGCGGTGACCGCCGCCCAGCACAGCTGGACCACGCCGCTGGCCGGCAGCGTCGCGGCAATGTGGAACACGCCGGGTTCACCCTTCCGGTACGACGGCGCGGCGGCGGAGCTGTCGGCAACCGCACCGCTCACCGAGACCGCCGTGCTGACCAAGCTGAGCCGCATCCGGCCGCTTCAGGGCCAGGAGCCGCAGGCGGTACGCGACCTGCTCGCCGCGCCCCGCCTGGAGCTGGCCCGGTTCGGCTTCCTCTTCACCGACCTGGAGACCGCCTGGACCCACCTGGTCGCCGAGCCCGACGAGGCCGCACGCTGGCGGTGGTTCCGGCACCGGTTCGCGCTGTTCCACGCCCGCTGCCGGATCATCGCCCGGCACCTGGCCGAGCACGTGCTGCACCTCGACGGCGGCGACCCGGACGACGCGCCGGACGGCGGCGCCGACCAGGGCGAGGCCACCGCGCTGCTCGCCGCCCGGCTGCTCCGGTCGCTGCTCGCCGACGAGAACTTCGCCGCGCCGCCGCCCTGGGAGAGCGACGACGGCCACCGGCCCGGCGTCACCTGGGACGCCCCGGCCGGCGGCGCGTACGCCACCCTGGCCGCCCTGGTGGGGACCGGGCTGCTCGGCGAGCACACGGTGGCCTCCGCGGGCGCGCCGCTGTGGCGCGAGATGCAGGCCACCACGGCGCTGTACACCGCGGCCCGCGACTCGTGGAACGCGCCGGTGCCGACCCTCATCCCGGCCCTGGACGCCGCGCTTCCCGCGCCGCAGCAACGCTGGGCCGGGGTACGCAACGGCATCGGCATCGGCGCCCGCAGCGCCCAGGTCCTCGGCGGGGTGGCGGCGTTCCGCAGCGTCTGGTCCGGCCTGCTGCTGGTCGAGCACGACGGCACCTACACGTTCTGGGGCCGGGGCGCCGAGCGCCGCGGAGAGCACGGCGACGAGCTCGACGGCCAGCACTGGCGGGTGCGGCTGAACCGCGGCCAGAAGCACTGGACGCTGCTCAACCACCGCTGGAACGACGAGCCCGACTGCCACCGGACCTCGGACCTCGCGCTGCGCCGCGGCGTGTACGACCTGAGCATCGAGCTGGTCCGGGACGCGCCCGGCGACGACGAGCTGTCCGACGCCGAGGCGCTCAGGTGCGGGCTGCTGGTGGAGTACCAGGGGCCGGACACCGGCGGCGACCGGACCGCCATCCCGACCGAGCGGCTGTACCAGGCGAAAAAGGACGCGCCGCTGGACGTGGGCGTCAACGGCAAGCTGGTCGGCGGCGTGCCGGCGGAGCTGCTCCGCGCCCAGTACGTCAGCACGCTGCGCGACGTCCGCCGCACATACCAGCGGGCCTTCAAGGCGCTGCTGCTGGCCTACCGGTTCGGGCTGTCGGCGCGGATCTTCTCCGACTACGGCCAGTCGGAGCTGGGTTACCTGCTCGAGCACGGCGACCGGCTGGCCGGGCTGGCCTTCTCCGACGCCGGCGGGGGCGGCTGGCGGCCGCACGCGGTCGACTTCGACCCCAACCTGCTGCCGCTGCGGGACAGGTACTTCCCGCCCGCGGCGGACGACCGGGCCACGCCCTCGGTGCCACGCCAGCAGGCCTGGTTCGACGTCTGGGAGCGGCTGTTCGACCACGTCGAGCTCGGCCGGCGCGCCGAGCCGGCCAGCGAGGACCCGGTCTGGCTGCTGTACGACGAGGCCGCCGGGAACCAGCCGGACAATCCGGCACAGCTGCTTCGGCACCTGGGCGTCAACCTCTCGCACGCCACCCAGGTGCTCACCTTCCATCCCGCGACGACCATCGACGCGGACGCGCTCACCGACGAACGCTGGCCGACCCGGGTGTGGCACGCCGACCGGATCGTCCGGCGGATCATGCACCGCTTCGCGATCGCCGACCTCGCGCCGGCCCGGCCCGACCTGTGGGCCGCCGACGACCTGCTCGGCTCCGGCGGCAACCTCAACCTGGTGACCCTGGTGCGCGACGGCTTCGTGGGCAACGGCGCGCCCGTCCGCTACCGCGACCTACGGCGCCTCGACGACTGCCTGCGGGTGCACGCGCGCGACGCGCTTGTCGCGTACCTGATCCGGCTCGGCCGGGTGCCGCTGCCCGGCAAGGGCGGCGGCGCGGTGACCTCGGCCGACCAGCTCGGCGACCTGCTGCTGCTGGACGTGCAGACCGGCCCGGAGGCGACCACCACGCGCATCGACGCGGCCATCGCCGCCGCGCAGGCGCTGATCGCCCGGGCCCGGCTCGGCCTGGAGCCGTGGCGCCCCGACCCGGCGTTCGTCCGCCGGTGGGACGACCGGTACGCCACCTGCGAGGTGTGGGGCGGCCGGCGGCGGGGCGAGCTCTACCGCGAGAACGGGGCCGGCGCGCGCGAGCTGGCCCGGGCCCGGCGCACCGAGAGCTTCCGGCTCCTCGAGCGGGAGCTGCACCGCGCCACGGTGTCCATGCCGGTACCGGGCGGGCTCGAGTACTGGCCCGCGCTCGCCGGCCCGCCGCGCCACCCCGGCCTGCGGCTCCTGCAGGAGAGCGACGCCGCCGCGCTCACCCGGCTGGCGCCGGCCCGCCAGGGCCTGGGGCTGCTGGGCACCCCGGAGAACGCCGGCGCCCGCTCCTGGCTGGCGCCGCTGCGCGGCCACGACCAGGACGACGGCGACGGCGACGGCGACGGCGGCGGCGGCGGAGACGGCGGCGGCGACAACGGTGGCGAGGACGGTGGGGGCGGCGGAGACGGCGGCGGCATCGGGCTGCGGGCCGAGGTAGTGCTCCCCCGCACCGCCGATGGGACGCTTCCGCTGTGGACCGAGGCGGCGATCCGGCTGGGCGCCCGCTTCCTCCGGGTGCCGGCCGCGGCCGTGCCGCCGGCCGGGCAACCGTTCCGGCCGCACGACGGCGGCGACCGTCGCGGCGCCGTACCGGACGAGTACTACTTCTGGCTGGTCGACACGGCGACGTTCGACGAGATCCAGCAGGTGGCCGACTGGCCCGGCTGGCACGACGCCGGCACGGCGGCGCCCATGCTGGAGTGGCCGGCCAAGGGATCGGTGCACCTGGTCTGGGCGCACGTGCGCGACGGCGAGATCCGCCAGCCGCGCCGCTCCGCCGGCGGGTTGCGGATCCCGGCCGGCGCGAGCGTGGCCACCACGACGCTGACCCTGGTCGGGCGCGAGCGGGACTCGCTGCTGCTGCGGGTCGGCGGGGGTGCGCTGAGCCCCGGCGCGGTCCCGCCGCCCGATCCCGGCTTCCGCTACGACCTCGCCGCCGATCAGGCGACCGTCGTGCCGCAGGTCACCCCCGACGTGGTGATCCCGCCGGCGGACAACCCCGGCCTCGGCCGGCTCACCGCGTACCCGTACTTCCTGTACTTCGATCCCGGCGCGCCGCTGTTCCCCGCCGACCCGTTCGCGGAGGCGATCACCGTGGCCTGCGCCCTGCGGGCGCGCTGCCGCCCGGAGGCGGCCACCGCCTGGTACGCGACCGCGTACGACCCGATGCGGGGCGACAACCGGTGGTGCCGGCCGGCGGCGGACCGGCCGAGGGAGGGCGGCACCCGGCGCCGGCGACGGGGCGAGGCGGCGCTGGTCGACGAGGGGTTCGCGAGCCGCCGCTCCGGCGGCTGCTGCGACGGCACCGACGCCGACGACGCCACCGCCCGCCGGCGCCACCTCACCCTCGAGTACCTCGAGACGTTGCTGGAGCTGGCGCGCTGCGCGGAACAGGAGCGCACCGCCGCCGGCCGGACCCGGGCCCGGCTCATCCTGGACGGGGCGGCCAGGCTGCTCGGGCCCACACCGGTGACCACGCAAGGCTGCGGCGGCGAACGGGAGTCCGCCACCGTCGCGACCTTCGAGCCGTGCGACGCCCCGCTGAACCCGTGGCTGATGTCGCTCTACGAGCGGGTGGCCGACCGGCGCGCGGCGCTGCGCGCGGAGCCGGGCGACACCGACCACGGCTGCTGCGGGTGCGACGGCGACGACGGGTGCGGCGGCACGGACTGCTGCTGCCCGGCGAGCCCGTACCGCTTCAGCTACGTGCTCAGCCGCGCCGCCGACTTCGCCGCCCAGGTCACCAGCTTCGGTTCCGAGCTGCAGGGCGCGCTGGAGAAGGGCGACGCCGAGCTGCTCACCGCCGTGCGGGCCCGGCACGAGCAGCAGGTCCTGCACCTGACCGGCGCGATCCGCAGGGAGCAGTGGCGCGACTCCGACTGGCAGGCGCAGGGCCTGCGCCTGGCCAAGCAGATCGCGCAGACCCGGTACGACTACTACAACGCGCTCATCATCCGGGGCGAGATCGCCGGGGAGATCGACTACCGCGAGCTGAGCAACGGTTCCTTCGGCGCCACCGGGGCCTCCAGCGTGTCCGAGGCGATCGGCGTGGTGATGGGCGCCATCCCGGACGTCTTCGTCGGCACGACCGCGTTCACCCAGCTGCCGCTCGGCACCAAGCTGGCGAACGTGTTCTCCGGAATCTCCCGGATCTCCGGGCAGGTGGCGACGATCCTGTCCGGCACCGCCGGGCTGCGCAACACCGAGGCCACCTGGGACCGCCGGCTCACCGAGTGGATGTTCCAGCGCGAGGTGGCCACCCTGGAGATCGCGCAGGCCGAACGGAACATCCTGGCCGCCGAGCGGCGCCGCGCGGCCGCGCTGGCCGAGGTCAACAGCGTCCAGCGCCAGGTGGAGAACTCCCGCGAGGTCATGGAACTGCTGCGGGACAAGGCCACCTCGCACGCGCGGTTCCTCTGGCTCGGCAAGGAGGTGGCCGCGCTCTACCGCCAGATGTACGAGATCGCCGAGTGCGCCGCCCGGCAGGCCGAACGCGCGTTCAACGTCGAGCGGGGCTTCACCGACCGCCGGTTCGTGCCCCGCTCCGCCTGGAACGACCTGCACCAGGGGCTGACCGCCGGCGAGCACCTCACCCTCGCCGTCCGTCGCATGGAGGCCGCGTACACCAGCGAGAACGTCCGCGACTACGAGCTGACCAAGCACGTCTCGCTGCGCAAGTTCTTCGGCTCGGCGTTCCTGGACCTCAAGGTGACCGGCGCGTGCACGGTCGAGCTTCCCGAGTGGCTGTTCGACCTGGACTATCCCGGCCACTAC
Organism: Actinoplanes sp. NPDC049118; assembly: GCF_040648555.1. Taxonomy (NCBI): domain Bacteria; kingdom Bacillati; phylum Actinomycetota; class Actinomycetes; order Micromonosporales; family Micromonosporaceae; genus Actinoplanes; species Actinoplanes sp. NPDC049118. Next base: position 234,435 of record NZ_JBEZDY010000006.1, on the reverse strand, counting down.
CTGCGCCGGCTCAAGAGCGTCTCGCTGACCGTCCCGGCGGTCGTCGGCCCGTACACCGGGGTGCACGCCCGGTTGACGCTGCTGTCCAGCACCGTCCGGGTCGAGCCGCGGCTACTCGGACCGGCCGCGTGCTGCTGCGACGAGCCCGCCGCCGGGCCGTGCGGCTGCGGCGGCGGGGACTGCGCCCGCTGCGGCGACGGGTGCGGCGAGCAGTGCGGCACGTCCGCGGGCTACCCGCTGGAATGCGGCGACCGCCGGGCGGTACGCGACTTCGGCAACCGCCAGGCCATCGCCACCTCCACCGGGCAGAACGACGCCGGGCTGTTCGAGCTGATGTTCCGCGACGAGCGGTACCTGCCGTTCGAGTACGCCGGCGCGGTCAGCACCTGGCGGCTGGAGATCCCGCCGGAGAACAACGACTTCGACCTGGACCAGCTCGCCGACGCCGTGCTGCACGTCAACTACACGGCGCGCGAGGGCGGCCCGGTGCTGCGCCGGGCGGCGGCCGCGTACGCCCGGGAGCGCCTGCCCGACGCGGGCGAGCGGCTCATCGACCTGGCCCGCGAGATGCCCGAGGAGTGGGCCCGGTTCACCGGCGAGGACGGCTACCGCCGGCTCGACCTGCGGCTGTCCCGGGACTACTTCGCCGCAGTGACAAGCGGTCGCGGGGCCCGGGTACGCCGGATCGAGATCTTCATGGAGTCCGCGCACGCGGCGCCCGGCTCGCACGTGGACGTCGAGTTCGCGGTGGCGGGGTGGGCCCGGTGCGAACCCGAGGTCGACTACCTGTTCCAGCTGGTCTCGGGCGGCGAGCGATGCGGCTTCTACCACGGCATGGTGGACGTCGAGGTCGGCCCGGTCAGCGCCGTCGAGACGCGGCTGGTCGGCAGCTTCGAGTTCGAGCGGCCGGTGCGGGACACCACCCGGGTGTTCCTTCTCGTGCACTACGAGCTCTCGGAGCGTACCGGCGCGCGGCGGGCCTGACGAGATGATGCCAGCCACGCCCGCCGCCGGGCCTCCGGACGCCGGCGGGGCTGCCACGGTCGCGCCGCAGGAGCCGCAGGAGCCGCAGCGGCAACCGCCCGCGCCCGGGCTGCCGGCGGCGCCGGCGCTGCCGAGCATCGCCCTGCCCACCGGCGGCGGCGCGATCCGCGGCATCGGCGAGAAGTTCGGCGTCGACGCCGTGACCGGCACGGCATCGTTCACGATCCCGCTGCCGCTCACCCCGGGACGCGACGGCTTCGGGCCGCAGCTGGAGCTGTCGTACGACTCCGGGTCGGGCAACGGGGCGTTCGGCCTCGGCTGGGGCCTCAACCTGCCGGCGATCACCCGCAAGACCGACAAGGGCATTCCCCGGTACGACGACGCGCACGAGTCCGACGTCTTCGTGCTCTCCTCGGCCGAGGACCTGGTGCCGGCCGGCGCACCGGAGCGGATCGACGGATACGAGGTGCGCCGGTACCGGCCGCGGATCGAGTCGGCGTTCGCCCGCATCGAACGCTGGACCCGGGCCGACGACCCGGCGGACGTGCACTGGCGGACCCTGTCACCCGAGAACGTGCTGACCCGCTACGGCGCCGGGCCCGGCTCCCGGATCACCGACCCGGCCGACGAGCGGCACATCTTCGGCTGGCTCGTCTGCGAGACCCGCGACACCAGCGGCAACGTCGTGGCCTACGAGTACGCCGCCGAGGATGACGCCCGCAGCACCGCGCAGCGCTACCTCAAGCGGATCCGGTACGGCAACACGGCGCCCCTGCTCGACGCCGGCGGCGACCGGCCCCGCTTCCTCGACGACGCGGCGGCACGGGACATGCTCTGGCACTTCACCGCGGTCTTCGACTACGGCGACCACGACGAGCTGAACCCGCGGATCGAGCCGGACCGGCCGTGGGGCGACCGGGACGATCCGTTCTCGGGTCACCGGTCCGGATTCGAGATCCGGACGTCCCGGCTCTGCCGGCGCATGCTGATGTTCCACTCCTTCCCCGGTGAGCCCTCGGTCGGCGCGGACGCGCTGGTCGGCGCGGCGGAGCTGAGCTACTCGCCGCGCACCGACCCCACCACCGTCGACGTGCCGGTCTACACCAAGCTGGTCGCCGTCACCCAGGCCCGGTTCCGCCGCGACGGCGCCGGCTACCGTCGGCGCGCGCTACCGCCGGTGGAGATGACGTACTCGCAGGCGTCCGTGCAGCACCGCGTGCGCACCGTCGCCGCGGACCAGCTCGGATCGCTGCCGCAGGGCCTGGACGGCCGGACGTTCCGGTGGCTGGACCTCAACGGCGAGGGGATACCGGGCGCCTTCACGGAGCAGGGAACCGGCTGGTACTACCTGCCGAACCTCAGCGGCGCCACGGACGGCGAGGTGCGCTTCGGCCGGCTCGAGGCGGTGCCGGCCCGGCCGAACCACACCCTGGCCGCCGCCCAGCTGATGGACCTGGGCGGCGACGGCCGGCTGGACCTCGCCATGCTCGGCGGGCCGGCCGCCGGCGTCTACGAGCACGACGAGGACGACGGCTGGCGGCCGTTCCGAGCGTTCCGCCACCGGCTCACCGTCGACCCGAACGACCCGAACCTGCGCCTGGCGGATCTCGACGGCGACGGCCTGCCGGACGTGCTCATCACCGAGGGCGACGCCATCGTCTGGTACCCGGGGCTCGGCCGTGACGGCTTCGGTCCGGCCTACCGGATCCCGGTGCCCGGTGACGAGCGGCGGGGGCCCCGGGTGGTGTTCGCCGACGCCACCGAGAACGTCCAGCTCGCGGACATGACCGGCGACGGCCTGTCGGACATCGTCCGGATCCGCAACGGCGACGTCGCGTACTGGCCGAACCTGGGATACGGCCGGTTCGGGCGCCGGATCACCCTGCGCAACGTCCCGCGCTTCGACACCGAGGACCAGTTCTCGCCGGCCAAGGTGCGCCTCGGTGACCTCGACGGCTCCGGCACCACCGACCTCGTCTACCTGCACGGCACCGGCCCCCGGCTGTACTTCAACCAGTCCGGCAACGCGCTGAGCGCGCCGCACCGCCTGACCGGCTTCCCGCCGACCGACAACCTGGTCGGCGTCGACCTGCTCGACCTGCTCGGCAACGGGACCGCGTGCCTGGTCTGGTCGTCACCGCTGCCGGGCGACCTGCGCCGGCAGCTGCGCTACGTCGACCTGATGGGCGCCAAGCCGCACCTGCTGACCAGCATGGCGAACAACCTCGGCGCCGAGACGCGGGTGCACTACCGGTCGTCGACCTCCTTCTACCTCGCCGACAAGGCGGCCGGCCGCCCGTGGATCACCCGATCCCCGTTTCCCGTGCACGTGGTGGCCCGGACCGAGGTCCTCGACCGCGTCAACCGGCACCGGTTCACCTCCCGGTACGCATACCACCACCAGTACTTCGACGCCGTCGAGCGGGAACCACGCGGCTTCGGGCTGGTGGAGCAGTGGGACACGGAGGACTTCGCCGGGCCGGCCGACGGCAGCGCCGACGTGCCGCCCGTCTACACCAGGTCCTGGTTCCACACGGGCGTCTACCTGGGACGCGAACATGTCAGCGACTACTTCGCCGGCCTGCTCGGGCCGCAGGACCGGGGCGAGTACTACCGGGAGCCGGCCTGGGCCGACGACGACGCCGAGGCCCGCCGGCGGCTGCTTCCCGACACCGTCCTGCCCGAGGGCCTGACCTTCGACGAGGAGCGCGAGGCCTGCCGGGCGCTCAAGGGCTCGCTGCTGCGCCAGGAGGTGTACGGGCTCGACGGCACCGCGGCCGAGCGGCATCCGTACACCGTCGTCGAGCAGAACTTCACCATCCGGACGCTGCAGCGGCGCGGCGCGAACCGGCACGCCGTCTTCCTCGCGCACCCCCGCGAACGCCTGACCTACACCTACGAGCGCAATCCGGAGGACCCGCGGGTCGACCACTCGCTGATCCTGGCGGTGGACGACTTCGGCCACGTGCTGGACGAGGTGACCATCGCGTACGGGCGCCGGACGCCGGACCCGGCGCTGCCGTGCGATGAGGACCGGGCGGCTCAGGGGCGGACGCTGGTGACCGGGGCGCACAACACGATGACCGCCGGCGTCGACACGGTCGACCACTTCCGCGTGCCGCTCCCCGCCGACGTGCGGTCGTACGAGATCACCGGGGCGGCGCCGCGCGACGGCCTGCGCTTCGCCTTCGCCGAGTGGACCGGCACGCTCGACCCGATGGCCGCGCCGCCGGTCGCCGGCCCGGCCGGCGACGGCGACGCCGGCCGGCGACGCCGCCTGATCGACCAGTCCCGGGTGCTGTACCGCCCCGACGACCTGGGCGCCTCGGCCGGCGACGCGCTGGCGACGCTGCCCCTCGGCGCGCTGGAGCCGCGCGCCGTGCCCGGTTGCACGTTCCGGTTGTGCTTCGACGAGCCGCTGCTGCGCCGCGCGTTCCGGCGCGACGGCGCCGACCTGCTCGACGACCTGGACGCGGTGCTGCGCGAGGGCGGCTACCGGCCCGGGTCCGAGCTGGCCGAGGCCGGCGCGTTCCCGGCGGACGACCCGCCGGGCCAGTGGTGGCAGCCCACCGACCTGGCCTTCCTCTCCCCCGCCGGCGAGGACGGCGCCGGGGAGGAGCTCGCCTTCGCCCGCCGGCATTTCTTCCTGCCGCGCCGCGCCCGCGACCCGTTCCAGGACGGGGTGAGCAGCCGGGACCGGGAGGCGGTCTACGACGGGTACGACCTCGTGGTGGTCGAGACGATCGACCAGCTGGGCAACCGGACCACGGCCGGGCGCCGCGACGCCGACGGCCGGCGGGTCGCCGGCGAGACGGGCGTGGACTACCGCCTGCTGCGCGCCCTGTTCGTCACCGATCCCAACGGCAACCGGGCCGAGGCGGCGGTCGACACGCTGGGCATGCTGGTCGCCACCGCGTCGATGGGCAAGGAGGGCGAGTCCTTCGGTGACTCGCTGGCCGGCTTCGACGCCGCGGCCCTGGACGACCCGGGCCCGGCGGGGCCGCCGGAGCGGACCGCGCCCGCGCTGATCCGCAGCGCCGGCCGCCGGTACTGCTACGACGTGTTCGCCTACCACCGCACCCGGGACAGCGCGGCACCGCAGCCGCCCGCGGTGCGCACCATCGTCCGGGAGACGCACACCCGCGACCTGGCACCCGGCGAGGAACCCCGGCTGCAGAACACCTTCTCCTACTGCGACGGCTTCGGCCACGACGTGCAGCACAAGCTGGAGGCCGACCCCGACCCGGCGGATCCGGACCGGCCACGCTGGATCTCCACCGGGTGGAAGGTCCTGAACAACAAGGGCAACCCGGTCCGGGTCTACGAGCCGTTCTTCACCTTCGACCACGGCTTCGAGTTCGGCGCGAAGCACGGCGTCAGCACGATCAAGTTCTACGACCCGGCCCAGCGGGTCGTGGCGACGCTGAGCCCCGACCACAGCTACGAGAAGGTGACCTTCGGCGCCTGGCACCGCACCGCCTGGGACCGCAACGACACGGTGCTCGAGGACCCGCGCACCGACCCCGACGTCGGCGGCGCGATGGCCGGGCACTTCGCCACCGCCGGCCCGGGCTGGCAGACCTGGTACGCACAGCGGATCGGCGGCGCCCTCGGCCCGCGCGAGCGGGAGGCGGCCGTCAAGTCCGAGCCGCACGCCCGCACCCCGGTCACCACCTACCTCGATCCGCTGCAACGGGCCTTCCTGACCCGGGCGCACAACGGCTTCCGGCCGGCGCCGGTCCTGCTGGACACCCGCTGCGGGTACGACATCGAGGGCAACCTCGTGACCGTCCGCGACTCGATGACGGAGCTCGCGCCCCGCGGCCGGGTGGTGGCCCGCAGCGTCTTCGACCTGATCGGCCGCGAGCTGCGCCGCGACTCCATGGACACGGGCACCCGGTGGACCCTGTCCGACGTCGACGACAAGCCGCTGCGGCAGTGGGACAGCCGCGGCCACCGCACCCGCCCGGTCTACGACGCGTTGCGCCGGGCGGTGCGGATCGTCGTACGCGGCGCCGACCCGGACGACCGCGACCGGGAGGTGGTGACCGAGCGGACCGTGTACGGCGAGGCCGCGCCGGGCGCCGAGCGGCACAACCTCCGCACCCGGATCTATCTGCATCTCGACCAGTCGGGCGCCGCGCTGTGCCCGGACTACGACTTCAAGGGCAATCCGCTGCGGTCGATCCGGCGCATCGCCGCGGAGTACCGCACCGTGGTCGACTGGGCCCTCGGCGACACCGCCGACGCCGACCTGCCCGCCGCCGCGGAGCCCGCGCTGCTGCCCGGCGAGTTCCGGGCGTCGTCGGAGTTCGACGCGCTGAACCGGGTACTGACCCTGACGAACCCGGCCGAGGACGGCTTCGGGGTCAGCGTCACCCGCTACCGCTACAACCGCTCCAACCTGCTGCTCGGCCTCGACCTGCGGATAGAGGGCGACACCGCCGACGGCGAGCCCCGGTGGACGCCGCTCATCCGGCACACCGTGTTCGACGCCCGGGGCCGCCGGCGGCGGCTGGAACGCGGCAACGGCGTGGTCACCACGTTCGACTACGACCCGCTCACCTTCCGGATGACCGGCATGGTCACCGTCCGGGCGCGTGGCGGCCGCTCCGGCCGCGACCTGCAGCGCCTGCGTTACAGCTACGACCCGGTCGGCAACATCACCGCGATCGACGACGACGCACACCGGCCGGTCTTCTTCCGCAACCAGCGGGTGGACGCCGGCTGCGACTACACCTACGACCCGCTGTACCGGCTGGTCCGCGCCACCGGGCGCGAGCAGCTGAGCCGCCTCGGCGCCCGGCCGCGCCCCGCGGGTCCGCGACTGCCCGGGGTCGCCCTGCCGGACGACCCGCGTGCGGTGGCCCGCTACACCGAGGAGTACGACTACGACGAGGTCGGCAACCTGACCCGGCTCCGGCATCGCGGTCACGACACCCGGCACCGCGGGTGGCGCCGGACGTTCGCGTACGCGCAGCACGGCTCCGGCGACGACCCGGACCGGACCTGGGCGGTCGGCAACCGGCTGAGCACCACGACGCTCTCCACCCACAGGTCCGCCGAGGAGCGGTACGGCTACGACCGGCACGGCAACCTGACGGAGTTGCCGCACCTGGAGACGATCGGCTGGAACCACCTCGACCAGCTGCGCGCCTCGCAGCGCCAGCGGGCCGGCGACGGCCGGGCCGAACGCACCTACTACGTGTACGACTCCTCGGGCGCCCGCACCCGCAAGGTCACCGAGCGGGCCGGCGGCGAGGTCCGGACCGACCGGATCTACCTCGGCGGCCTGGAGGTCGTCCGGCGGCACGCCGGGGCGCATCGCGGGCTGGTCCGCAGCACGCTCGCCGTCAGCGACGGCAGGAACACCATCGCCCGTGTCGCCACCCGCAACGACGTCGACGACTCGTCGCCGCGGCGCCAGGTCCGGCACCAGATCCCCGATCATCTCGGCTCGGTGACGGTCGAGGCGGACGGCGACGGCCGGCTGCTCAGCTTCGAGGAGTACACGCCGTACGGCAGCACGGCGTACCGGGCGGCCCGCTCGGAGGCCGACGCCCGCAAACGGGACCGGTTCATCGGACGGGAACGCGACAACGAGACCGGCCTGTACTACGTGGGCGCGCGGTACTACGCGCCCTGGCTGGCCCGCTGGGCGTCGGCCGACCCGGCCGGGCTGAGCGACTCCGCCAACCTCTACACGTACGCGGGTTGCGACCCGGTCAACCAGGTGGACCGCAACGGCGCCTGGAAGGTCCAGTGGAAGCACGTGGCGATCGGGTTCGCCGTCGCGGCGGTGACCGTCGTCGCGGTCGCGGTCGTCGTGGCGAGCGCCGGCACCGCCGCCGCGCCGCTGCTGGCCGGGGCGGCCGCGATCACCGGCGTCAGCGAGGGCACCATCGTCACCGGCCTGGTCGTGGCCGGCGCCGCGGTCGGCACTGCCAACGTGGCCAAGACCACGCACGAGCTGAGCACCGGCCGGGACCTCAGCGGCAAACAGATGTCCGACGAGGAGCTGTCCCGCAAGCTGGGCGCCCTGCCGGTCGACGTGGTGGCCACGGTGCTGGGCGTCAAGGGGATCTCGTTCGGCGGGGGCGGCGGGGGCGGGGCCGCGGCCTCGGAGATCGCCGGCGTCAGCGAGGGCGGCGCCGCGGTGCTGCGCGGCTTCTCCGCGCCGTCGTTCAGCCTCCCCAGCATCGTCGCCAACGCCAAGTCCGTGGCGCCGGCGCTGGCGTCCGCCGCGGTTCCGGTGGCGATGGCGATGGTCGGCGGCGGCGGGGGCGGCGGCGAGCCGCCGCCCGAGTCGAACCAGCCGAAGCAGCCGCCCGAGAAGACCTCGTCGCAGGCGCCTCCGCCCGAGGACGGCGCGCTGCAGAGCGCGTCGCCGAACGCCGGCGCGACGACGGCCGGGCCCCTCGCCTCGGCGCCGCCGCCCAAGGTGAGCGTCACCAACCCGGGCGGCGCGAACGGCGCCACCGTCGGCGGGTCGACCACCAAGAACTACCGCTCGACGTTCTTCAAGATCTTCCCGTGGCTCAAGGGAAAGGTGTGGGTGCACCACGCGATCGAGCGCCAGGTCGCCAAGCTCTTCCCCGGCCGGTTCACCACCTCCGAGATCAATTCGGCGGAGAACCTGCGCGGCATACCCAAGGAGATCAACTCCTCGGTCCACCTGAGCCAGATCCGCAAGATCTGGAACCAGTTCTACAAGGCGAACCCGAACGCGACCCGCGAGGAGCTGATCGCCGAGGCCAACCGGATCGACGACATGTTCGGCGCCTGTTTCAACCCGCCGATCAGGCCGCCGGTCTCGGCCAACCCGGCGCCGACGCCGGCGTCCTCGGGCCCCTGACACCCGGTAGAATTCCGCTGCGCAATCTCGAGAGGACTCGCCGATGCAGTTCTACGTCGTCCGTCCCGAAGTGCCGGGCGGCCTCGGTGAAAACACCGTGCTGGACCACAGCGGCGACCAGCCGCGGGTCACCCACCTGGAGTACGAGTTCGAGGGCTGGCTCGGCGACGAGCTCATCACCGCCCATCCGGCGTTCGCCGCCACCACGACGCTCGCCAACCGGTTCCAGCAGGCCGGGCTCACCGGATTCCACACCCGGGAGATGGAGGTGACCACCTCGGAGGACTTCGACGAGATGTATCCCGGACGGAAGATCCCACCGTTCATCGAGCTGGTGATCGACGGCCGGGTCGGCGTGGACGACTTCGCCATCGACAAGGCCAACGAGCTCGTCGTCTCGCAGCGGGCCCTGGACATCCTGAACTCAACCGGTCCGGTCGACACCGAGGTGGAGCCCCTCGGGTGACCCGGGCCGGCTCGCCCGGACCGGGACCCGGTGTCAGCGGCGGGCGGTTCCGCCGGCTCGGCCTGTCCGAGCTGGACACCTACTTCGCGATGGCCCGCGGCGTCGACGCCGAACCGGCCCTCGAACTGACGAAGTGGTTCGCCACGAACTACCACTACCTCGTACCCGAGATCGGCCCGGAGACGGTCTTCGCCGCGCGGCCGGGCAAGGCGGCCGGCGAGTACGCCGAGGCCGCCGCGCTCGGCATCGCGACCCGGCCGGTGCTGGTCGGCCCGGCCACGTTCCTGCTGCTCGCGAAGCCGGCCGACGGCTGCCCGCGGGGCTTCCGCCCGTTCGACCGCCTCGACGACCTGGTGACGGCGTACGCCGGGCTGCTCGGTGCGCTCGCCGACGCCGGCGTGGGCTGGGTGCAGTTGGACGAGCCGGGGTACGCCGCCGACCGCACGGTCGAGGAGATCGACGCGCTGCGCGCCGTCTACGCCCGGCTCGCCGGGCTGACCCACCGGCCGAAGATCTTCGTCGCCACCTACTTCGGCGAGCTCGGCGACGCCCTGCCGGCCCTGCTCGGCACCCCGGCCGAGGCCGTCGGCCTGGACCTGGTCGCCGGGTCGGCGAACCTGCAACGTCTCGCCGCGGCCGGGCCGATCCCGGGCCGGACGATCGTCGCCGGCCTGGTCGATGGCCACAACGTCTGGCGCACCGACCTGCGGGCCGCCGCCGGACGCGGCGCGACCCTCACCGGCCTGGCCGACCACGTCGCCGTGTCCACATCGTGCTCGCTGCTGCACGTGCCGGTCGACCTGAACGCCGAACCGGACCTCGATCCGCGGCTGCGGCAACGGCTCGCCTTCGCCCGGCAGAAGGTGGACGAGGTCGTCGCCCTCGGCCGGGCGCTGCGCGACGGCGTCGCCACGCTGCCCGAATCGGCGCCGCCCGCACCGGCGGCGTGGCGCGACGACGCCGTCCGCGCCCGGCTGGCCGCGCTCCAGCCCGGGCACCTGCGGCGCGGCCCGTACCCGGACCGTGCCGCCCAGCAGGCTCTGTTGAACCTGCCGCCGCTGCCGACCACGACGATCGGGTCGTTCCCGCAGACCGGTGACCTGCGCAAGGCCCGCGCCGAGGTACGCGCCGGAACCCTCGACCAGGCCGGCTACGCCGAGCGGATGCGCACCGAGGTGGCGCACGTCATCGCGCTGCAGGAACGGCTCGGCCTCGACGTGCTGGTGCACGGCGAGCCGGAACGCCACGACATGGTCCAGTACTTCGGCGAGCGGCTCGCCGGGTTCGCGGCGACGCGGTCCGGCTGGGTCCAGTCCTACGGCTCCCGGTGCGTACGCCCGCCGATCATCTACGGCGACGTCGCCCGCACCGCACCGATCACCGTCGAATGGGCCACCTACGCCCAGTCGCTGACCGCCAAGCCGGTCAAGGGCATGCTCACCGGCCCCGTCACGATCCTGGCCTGGTCGTTCGTCCGCACCGACCAGCCGCTTGCGGACACCGCCAACCAGGTCGCGCTCGCCCTGCGCGACGAGTGCCGGGACCTGGAGGCCGCCGGCATCCGGGTGATCCAGGTGGACGAGCCGGCGCTGCGGGAGACCCTGCCGCTGCGCGGGGAGGCACAGCAGGCATACCTGGACTGGGCCGTCGGCTCGTTCCGCCTCGCCACCAGCGGCGTCTCGGACGCGACGCAGGTACACACCCACCTGTGCTATTCCGAGTTCGGCGAGGTCCTGCCCGCCATCGGCGCCCTCGACGCGGACGTGACAAGCATCGAGGCGTCCCGCTCGAGGATGGAGATCCTCGACGACCTGCGCGCCGCCGGCTACGGCCGCGGAGTCGGCCCCGGAATCTGGGACATCCACTCCCCGCGGGTGCCCTCGCGGGCCGAGATGACCGAGGCGCTCCGGCACGCCGTCGCCGCCGTACCCGCCGAACGGCTCTGGGTGAATCCGGACTGCGGCCTGAAGACCCGCGGATACGCCGAGGTCGAGGCGTCCCTCACCCACCTCGTCGCCGCCGCACGCGAGGTCCGCGGCGCCTGACCCGGCACGTGGGGGTGGACGACGAGCGTCCGCCCCAACGGACGGGAAAGAACTCAGGTTTCGGCTACGCCCGCCGATGGACCGCTGTTGCGTAGCATGGCCGGGTTGCCGCAAGGAGGATGTCGCTGAGATGGGTACCCAAGAGGCAACCGTCGAAGCGACTCTGCGGCGCCGCCGGACCATCGAGGCATGCGCGATCACCGCACGCGGCGCGGGTCTGCTCGCGACCGTGTTGTTCGTCACCGGGCTCCTGCCCGGGTGGGAGACACAGCCTCCGCCGTCGATGTTCGTCGGCTGCCTGGTCGCCATAGCCGTCATGACGGCGGCGAACGTCCTCGCCGTCATCGCCTTCCGGCATCCCGCGAGGCGCTCGTACAACACCCTCAGCGCCTGGCAGGTTCTGCTGGACACCGCGGCGGTCACCGCCACGGCCGTGCTCGGCGAGCTGAGCGGCAGCGGCACCGTGTCGCCGGCACTCGCCGTGCCGATCGTGGTGAGTGCGCTCCGGCACCAGCTCAGGGGCGCCCTGGCCGTGTGGTTGCTGACCTCGGTGGCCTACGGTTCCGTCGCGGTCGTGCCCGGCGCCGACCGCACGCAGCCCGGCGATCTGCTGCTCCTCATCGGCATGAACCTGCTGATCGCGCTGATCACGGGTGCGCAGTCCTCCGCGTACGCACGCCAGCTGACCACGCTGGAGCAGACCCGCATCGAGCTGGAACACCGCGCCTCGCACGACGGCCTGACCGGGCTGCCCAATCGCGCCCGGCTGGCCGAGCACGCCGAGCGGTACGGCGACACCGCCCTGGCGGTGCTGGTGCTCGACCTCAACGGGTTCAAGAAGATCAACGACGCCTGGGGTCATGCCGCCGGCGACGAGCTCCTGCGCCGGGTGGCGGAGCGGCTGACCGCACACCTGCACCCTCCGGACCTGGCGGGGCGGTTGGGCGGCGACGAGTTCCTCGTGCTGCTGCCCGGCACCGACACCGGCGACGTCGACGGGGTCGTGGACCGGCTGCGCGAGACCATCGTCGCGCCCATCACGCTCGACTGCGCGACCGTCGAGGTGGGAGTCAGCGTCGGTGCCGCCGTCCGGCCCCCGGGTGCGCGGACGTCGCTGGCCGCGCTGACGGCCGCGGCGGACGCCGCCATGTATCAGGAGAAGCGCCTCCGGAAGGCGTCCGGGCCGCGGCCGGAGGACCGGTATCCGGCCACCGTGCCGGCCGCAGCCGTGCCGGCGCGGTAGCCCGCCCGCGGCGCTGCCTCAGGCGACGCCCTGGAAGCGGACCTGGGGGTCGTTCTGCGCCTGCGCGCCCCAGACCGCGTCATACCGGGAGGTGTCGCCGGACAGCGTGTACCGGAACCAGTCGGTCAGCAGCCGGCGGGTGAGCCTCTGCTGGGTGGGCCGGTCGATCGTCGCGCTGTCGCAGAACAGGCTGTTGCTGTCCATGAAGCCGCAGTGGTTGCCGCCGACGACGGTGCGCAGCTGCTTCGGTGCGGGCTTTGCCTGGTAGATCGGGACCTGGTGGTCGGCCGGCGGTGCGATCGTGTCGCGCTCTCCGGAGACGAGCATCGCCGGTATCCGTACGGTGGCGGCGGCCGTCGCCGCGGACGGGTTCGTCTCGGCGGCGCTGAGGTTGGCGACCGAGCGGGCCCCCGGGTTGCGGGCCGCCGCGAGGATGCTTGCGCCGGCGCCCATCGAGTGGCCGGACAGCCCCAGTGCCGCCGGGTCGATGTGGCCCGCGAACCGCGATCCGGAGGTCGTGTCCTGCGCGACGAACCAGGTCAGCGTGGCGTTGAGGTCGTCGGCGAAGGCCGAGTGGTTCGGGGACAGCCCGCCCTGCGAGGTGGGTGCGGCGACGACGTAGCCCCAGGAGGCCAGGTGGGTCAGGGTCGAGGTGTATTTGCCGACGCCCTGCAGGAAGCCGTGTCCGAAGGCGACGACCCCGAAGTCGCCGGCGGCCACCGGCTTGTTCGCGCCGGCCGAGGTGGCCGGGTACCAGACCTTCGCGCCGAAGGAGCGGCCCGCCGCGGTGATGGTGACGTCGGTGCTGCCGACGGCGTATGCGCCCGGTGCCGAGGTGTCGTCGGCGGCGGCGGCATGTGCCGGGGCGGGCGCGAGGAGCAGCGTCGAGGCGAGGGCGAGAGTGGACAGTGCGGTCCGAGACATCGTGCCTCCAGGTGTGGGAACGGTCTATACGCGTCCAGCTACCTTCGAAGGTTCGGGGTTCGCCGGCCGTCGGCTCCCCCGGCCGCGGCCGAGGAGCGTGAACGGCCAGATCAGTACGACGAGCACCGCGAGCAGCAGGTACTCGATCATCGGGATGCGCACCACCTCGTCGAGCCGGTCGAATCCCCGCCAGGAGTACACGCCGATGCACGCGGCGGCGTAGCCGGCGACGACGAGCAGGCGGGCCCGGGTGCTCAGGCCGAGGCCGTGCAGCTGCGTCAGCACGAAGACCGCGAGGAATCCGAAGAGGAACATCGGCCATGCGCCGCCGGGTCCGGAGTTCATCACGGCGACGAGCGTTCCGTGTACGGCGACGAGCAGCTCGAGGCTGACCGTCCACCAGCGGTTGGTGTGCGCGGTGGTGAACATCAGGCTGCTCTGCAGGAGCAGGAGGAACACGTAGAAGAATCCGATCAGGTGGCCGCTGGTGCCTTCCATCGGGTGGTACCAGAACGTGTAGACGACCGCCCAGCTGAACAGGTAGCCGTGGTAGCGACGGGCGATGTCGCCGACGGCGGCCGGGATGGGCGCCCGCCTGCCGGCGACGAGCCCGCGCCGGCGGTTCTCCATCAGCAGGACGACGACCAGCAGGAGCACCACGGAGCCCTGGGAGCTGAAGATCGAGACATCCTGGGCCAGGCCGTCGTAGAACACCTGGGTCTGCAGGGCGTGCAGGGCGACGAAGCCGAGGTTGGCGCCGAGCGCCACCACGTTTATCCCTTTGAGACCGCGGGTGTAGCGGCGGATGCGGGTCTGTGCGTACCAGATCAGGGCCCAGGACACGATCTGGTGTGCGGCATAGCCGAGCCAGGCGGAGAGCCGGGTCCACGTGGTCGGCTCGGGCAGCTTCCAGTAGTACCAGGACGCGCCCTGGTCCGGGAGCAACGTGACGTCGTGCAGACCCTGCCCGAGTAGCCACACCAACCCGGTGAGCAGCGCGACGGCGGGCACGCCCAGCAGCAGGACCCGCTCGCTGCGTACCGGATTCTCGGTGTCCACGGGGTGAAGTATCACCGATGTTCAGTAGACTGAGCAATAGGTGAATGTCGATGCTCTTGGCGCGGAGGTGGATGCGGTGGGCCGGTACCGGTTGCACGTCAACGGAAGGCGCCGGGTCGTGGAGGTACCCGGCGACACCCCGCTGCTGTGGGCGCTGCGCGACGAGCTCGGGCTGACCGGGGCCCGGTACGGCTGCGGCGTCGGCGCATGCGGCGCATGCGTCTCACTGATCGACGGCGCGGCCGAACGGCCCTGCGTGCGGACGGTCGCCGAGTCCGAGCACGCCCGGATCACCACCATCGAGGGGCTCTCGGCCCGCGGCGACCACCCGGTGCAGCGGGCCTGGCTGGAGCTGGACGTCGCACAGTGCGGCTACTGCCAGCCCGGCCAGATCATGGCGGTGGTGGCCCTGCTCGCCGGCACCCCGGACCCGGACGACGCGCAGGTCGACGCGGCGTTGCGGGACAACGTCTGCCGGTGCGGGACCTACACGCGGATCCGGGCCGCGGTGCGCCGCGCCGCCGAACTGGCCCGGGACGCGCGATGAACGCCCCGCGGGCGATCACGCGGCGGGCCCTGCTGGGCGCGGCGGGCGCGCTGGTGGTGGCCGTACCGGTGGTGGCGGCGACCGGACCCGCCGCGGCGACCGCCACCGGCGACGGCCCGGACGCCGAGGGCGCGGTACTGGCACCGACGGTGTTCGTCCGGGTCGACCGCCGGGGCCGGGTGGTGGCCACGGTACCCAGGCCCGACACCGGCCAGGGCGTGCGGACCATGGCCGCCGTGCTGGTGGCCGAGGAGCTCGCCGTCGAGGTCACCGACGTGGTCCTGGAGCAGGCGCCGGGCGACACGGCCGCCTTCGGCTCACAGGCGGTGGCGAACTCCACGTCCAGCCGCCTGCTCTCCGGGCCGCTGCGCACCGCGTCGGCAACCGCCCGGTGCCTGCTGGTCGCCGCCGCGGCGGCGCGCTGGGGCGTGCCCGCCGCGGAGTGCGCCGCCCGCCGCGGGCGGGTCGAACACCCGCGCCACGGCTCGCTGCCCTACCGCGCCCTGGTCCGCGCCGCCGCCGCGCTGGACCCCGGCACGGTGCCGGTCACCCTGACGCCGCCGGAGCGGTGGCGGCTCATCGGGCGTACCGGAGCCGGGCGGGCCGACGCACACGACATCGTCACCGGCCGCGCCCGCTTCGGCGCCGAGTCCGCGCCCGCGGGCGGCCTGGTCGCCGTCGTCGCCCGGCCGCCGTGGATCGGCGCTCTTGTCGACGCGGTGGACGACGCCGGCGCGCTCGCCGTGCCCGGCGTCGTCGCGGTGGTACGCCTCGCCCCGCCCGGCGCCGGGCAGGGCGGTGTCGCGATCGTCGCGCACTCCACCGCCGCGGCGCTGCGAGGACGGGAGGCGCTGCGGGTGACCTGGGTCGCCGGCAGCCCGGCCGCGGACAGCCGTGCCTGGCTGGCCGACCTGGAGGCCGCGCTGCCCCCCGTCGCGGGCGGCACCGACGTGCGGCGCGTCTACCGCCTGCCGCTGCTCGCGCACGCGCCGATGGAGCCGATGAACGCGACCGCGCACGTCACCGGATCGGGGGTGACGGTGTGGGCGCCGGTGCAGGACCCCGGCGGGCTGCGCACCCAGCTGGCCCGGGAGCTCGCCCTGCCCGACACCCGGGTACGGGTGAACCCCACGCTGGCCGGCGGTGGGTTCGGCCGGCGGATCGAGTCCGACGCGGTGCTCGAGGCGCTGGCCTGCTCGCGTGCCGTGGGGCAGCCGGTAACGGTGCGGTGGACCCGCGAGGACGACACCCGGCACGACTCGTACCGGCCCATGTCGGTGCACCGGCTCGGCGCGACCCTCGGCCCGGACGGCGTGCCTGTCCGACGCGTACATCAGGTGGTGACCTGGCCGTTGACCGTGGTGCCGCCGTTCGGCAACCCGGCGGTCGTGCTGGCCAGCGGCGACCACTTCCCCTACGCGGTGCCGGGCGAGGTGTCTGTCACGCTGCGCCCGGCGCCGTTGCGCACCGGCTTCTGGCGCGCGGTCTACGCCGGCCAGTTCGGCTACGCCGAGGAGTGCTTCCTCAGCGAGATCGCGGCGCGCGGCGGGCACGACCAGGTGGACCTGCGCCGCCGGCTGCTGCCCGCGGACTCCCGCCTACGCCGGGTGCTCGACGCCGCCGCCGAGCGGGCCGGCTGGTCGCGCGGCGCCGGGCCCGGGCGCGGCCGCGGCGTGGCCTGCCACCTGGACTACGGCTCGGCGATCGCGGTGCTGGTGACCGCCGATCCGGCCGCCCGCCGGGTGCTGCGGGTCACCGCGGCCGTCGACGTCGGCGTTCCGGTACACCCGTCCGGGGTCATCGCCCAGGTCGAGGGCGGCGTGCTGGACGCGGTGTCCACCGTGCTCCGTGCCCAGATCACCGTGCGCGACGGCGCGGTCGTCCAGTCCTCCTTCCGCGACTACGCGTGGGCACGCATCGGCGACTGCCCCGACATCGAGGTGGTGCTGGTGCCGTCCGAGGCGCCCATCGGCGGGCTCGGGGAGCTGGCCTACCCGCCCGCCGCCGCGGCCGTCGCTGCCGCGCTGGCCGAGGGGGGTGAGCCGGTCACCGGCATGCCGTACGGGGTCGCGGTGGGGTGATCGGATCGACCCACATGGAAGAATGTCCGGATGGAGGGGCCGGGGGACGAGGTCGCGCGCGGCGCGGAACGGGTGCGCGCCGACGTCGACTCCTGGCCGACCGGGCGGCTGCTGTCGGTCGCCGCCCGGATGGTCGAGAGCCGGTTCGACAGGTTCCTCGCCGGCTGGGACCTGACCCACGCCGGGCTGATCGTCCTGCACCATCTCGTCGGAGGACCACTGTCCCAGCGGGAGCTGGCGCATCTGTGCCGGGTGACCGACCAGACGATGAGCCGCACCATCGAGCGGCTGGCCCGCACCGGTCACGTCGACCGCACCGCGGACGGGCGCGACCGCCGGCGCACCCTGGTCGAGATCACGACCGCGGGGATGGACGCGCTCACCGCGGCCCGCCTCGAGGAGCGACGGTCCGAGCAACTGCTCGGCGCGGTGGACGACTACGACCACTTCCGGCACCAGCTCATCACCCTGATCACCGCGGTCGCGGAGCCGGACGACCAGCTCTGACCCCGAGCGCGGCGACAACGCCTCCGGGCCGACACCCGGTGGCATGTTTCGGGCCGGTGACCTCCGTAACAGGGTGTTGATCTGGCGGCCGAGGCTTGTCAACCTGGAGCGGATGCCGTATCGCGGACATCCCGGACGAGCGTGAGTCGTACCCGGCCTGACAAGACGACCACCAGCAGAGGTGGGTTCGTCATGGCCTGGATCGTTCTCGTGGTGTCCGGCATGTTGGAGACGGTGTGGGCGATCGCGCTCGACCGCAGCGCCGGCTTCAGCCGTCCGCTGCCCACCGCGGTGTTCGGGGTCACGCTCATTCTCAGCATGGCCGGCCTCGGTTACGCCCTGCGCTCCGTACCCGTCGGAACCGGATATGCCGTGTGGGTCGGCGTCGGCGTCGTTCTCACCGCGCTCGTCGGAATGACGGCGCTGGGTGAGTCGGCCTCCCCCTTCCGGATCGTCTCCCTGGTGCTGGTGGTGGCCGGGGTGGCCGGGCTGAAGTACTTCCACTGACGCACCGGACGGAGGCCCGGCGTGACTCGGGGCACGGCTGGATTGCTTCAACGTCTCGCGGCACGGCCGATGTGAGCCGAAGAAGGCTGGAGGTGGGCGGGTGAACGGCGGCGGGATGGGCGCGGAGGAGCTGTCGGCTGCCCTGCTGGCGATCGAGGACCAGGTCATCTGGGACGCCGAGGCCGGATCCGCCGCCGTGGTCGAGCTCGAACAGCGGGCCGTGGTGCTCGGCGACGAGGCACTGATAGCGCGTGCCCGCCTCTGCAAGGCCGGCCTGCTCATCCGCGGCGGCGACATCGCGGGGATCGCCCCGGAGGTGTACGGCATCCACGAGTGGGCCTCCCGGCACGGCGACCGCGTCCTGCAGGCCCGCACCCACCTTCTCTGCTCGAACATCGCGCGGCTGTCCGGCGATTCGGCCAAGGAGCTGGAGCACTCGCTGAGCGCGGTCGAGCTGCTCGACGAGACCGCCACCGCGTTCATGCAGATCCGGAACCGCACCCGGCTGGCCGACGCGCTCAGCCGCAACGGCGCGATCGACGCGGCGCGGCTGCGGTTCCGGCAGGCCGAGGCGCTGGCGCGGGAGGCGCACCTGTGGGACCGGCTGGGCATCGTGCTCAACAACTGGGCCTACGCCGAGCACAACGCCGGCGACTTCAAGCGCGCTCAGGAGGTGGCCCGCCGGCTGGTGGAGCATTACGACGAGCGTGGCGTCGAGCTCGACCCGACGGCGCTGGACACGATCGGCGCGATCCAGGTCGCGCTCGGCGAGTACGAACAGGCCGAGCGGACGATGCAGCTGTGCCTGGCCCGGCGGCACGCCGGGTACAGCGACGACGCGGACGACATGGCCGAATTCCAGCTCACGCTCGCCCGTGCGCAGCGCGGCCTCGGCGCCACCGGCCGCGCCCAGGCGAGCCTGGACGCCTCGCGCGCGCTCTGCGTCGAGCGCGAACTGCACGAGATCATGGTCCGGGTGCACGAGGAGCAGGCCGAGCTGCACGCCGCGCGCGGCGACTACGCGCAGGCGTTCGCGGCGCACAAGGTGTTCTTCGCCGCCCACGAGAGCGTCCGCCTGAACCAGCAGGAGGCCCGGGCGCAGACCCGGCGCGCGATGTTCGAGACCGCCGAGGCCCGCCAGGAGGCCGAGCACTTCCGCGAGCAGGCCCGCCGCGACCCCCTGACGGGCCTGCACAACCGCCGCTACGTCGACGAGAATCTGTCGGCCCTAATCGCGGCGGACCCCGGCCTGGTGGTGGCGATCGCCGACATCGACCACTTCAAGCGGATCAACGACGAGCTGTCACACGACACCGGCGACCTGGTGCTCGTGCAGGTGGCGAAGCTGCTGGAGACCGGCCTGGCCGCCGCCGCACCGCAGGGCTTCGTCGCCCGTTTCGGCGGTGAGGAGTTCCTGCTCGTGCTGCCCGCCACCCCCGTCACCCTCGCGGCCGCGGTACTCGACGGCATCCGGCGGGCCGTCGGCGATCACGACTGGCTCGGCCTCACCGGCGGCCTGCCCGTCACGGTGAGCATCGGCGTGGCCGAGGCGAGCGAGACCCCGCGATCCAGCCCGGCCGCGGCCCTGTCCGCCGCCGACCGCAACCTGTACGCCGCCAAGCGCGCCGGACGCAACCGCGTCGTCTAGGAAACGCCGGCGGAGCCGTCGTGCACTCTGACCCTGGCCGGCCCGCCTCGGACCAGCGTGGAGACCTTCACCCGCCCGTGACCCCGCCGACCGGGGTCAGCCGGAAGCCGACGCCACGGACCGACTCGATCACCGGTGGCGGCCCCAGCCGGCGCCGCAGCCGCGCCATCACGGCGTCGACCACGTTGGACTCGGGCTCGGCCTGCTCGTCCCAGCAGCGCTCGATCAGCTCGCTGCGGGTGACGACGTGCTCGGCCCGCAGGGCGAGCAGCTCCAGCACGGCGAACTCCTTGGCGGAGAGGGCGAGCAGGGCACCGCGCCGGGTGACCCGGCGCCGGGACAGGTCGAGGGCGAGGTCGCCCAGGTGCAGGACGGAGGGGCGGATCTCGCCAACCCGCCGGCACAGCGCCCGCACCCGGGCGACCAGCTCCGCCATGGCGAACGGCTTACCGAGGCAGTCGTCGGCGCCCGCGGCGAAACCCTCGACCCGGTCGGCGACCGCGTTGCGGGCGGTGAGCACCAGCGCCGGCGGCCGGGCTCCCCCGCCCTGGCCGCCGATCAGCGCCGCCCCGTCCCCGTCCGGCAGGTCGCGGTCGAGGACGAGGCAGTCGTAGGTGTTGACGGCCAGTTTGAAGTCCGCCTCGGCGAGGTCGAACGCCCCGTCCACCGCGAAGCCGATCGATCGCAGCCCGCGCGTCACCCGGAAGTTGAGGTCCTGATTGTCGTCGATGACAAGAATTCGCATGTCCATCCCGTCGTTGCCGGGGCGGCACTGGCCGCTCCGGCGATGAACCTAGGTACGGCCCGTCAACCGTCGATCACCGTGGCGTCGACGGCGGCTCGACGGCGCGGGCGCGGGCCGCCGGTACCCCGCCGCCCGTGACGGGTGACGCGGTGCCATAGCCTGGCTGGTCGTTCGGGGGGACAGGGGTGAGCGGGGTTGGATGGGCTGCGGTTCTCGTTGCTCGGGCCGGTGCGGGGTTACCGCGGCGCGGGTGCTATCAAGGTCGGCAGTCCGCAGCAGCAGGCGATGATCGCCGTGCTGCTGCTGCGCCCCGGCGGCACGGCGACCGCGGCCGATCTGGTCGAAGCGTTGTGGGGCGAGGAGCCGCCGCACGCCGCACTGACCACACTGCGCACGTACGCGTGGCGCTGGCGCAAGATCCTCGAGGTCGACCGGGCGGCGCCTGCCGTGCTCATCTCGCTCGGTGACGGCTACCGCCTCACGGTCGCGGAGAGCGCGGTGGACGCGCTCGCCGTCGAGGCGCTGGCGGCCCGGGCCGACCGGGCGCGGGCCGGCGGCGACCTGGCCGGCGCCCGCGACCTGATGAACGAGGCGCTGGAGCAGTGGTACGGGGAGCCGCTGGCCGGGCTACCTGGGCCGTTCGCGCAGCGGCAGCGGCAGCGGCTCGGCGAGCTGCGGCTGAGCCTGCTGGAGGAGCGGATCGACCTCGACATCGACCTGGGGCGGGCCGCCCGCTGCGTACCCGAGCTGACCATGCTCACCGCCGAGGAGCCGCTGCGGGAACGGCCGCACGGGCTGCTCATGCGGGCGTTGTACGCCTCCGGGCGGCAGGCCGACGCGTACGCCGTGTTCCGAACCGTCCGCGAGCTGCTCGTCGACGAGCTGGGTGTGGAGCCGGGACCGGAGCTGACCGCCCTGCACCGTCGCATGCTCGACGGCGACCTCGGACCGGGCCCGTCGGCGGTCGCCTCGCCGGCCGGTCCCCCGCCGGTCGCGTTGCCGCCGCCCGCGGATCCGACCGGCGCCGGCCGCGGCGAGCCCGCGGCACCGCCGCCGCTGCCGCGGCCCGCCCAGCTGCCGCCCGAGCCGGGCGACACGACCGGCCGGGCGGCCCTGGCCACGAAGCTGTGCGCGGCGTTGACCGCGACGCCACGCCGGACCCTGGCGGTGGCCACGGTGGCCGGCATGGGCGGGATGGGCAAGACGACGCTGGCCCTGCACGTCGCGCACCGGGTACAGGACGCGTTCCCGGACGGTCAGCTCTACGCCGACCTGCGCGGCAGCGACGCGGTGCCGGCCGGTCCGGAGCTGATCCTGGCCGGCTTCCTGACCGCGCTGGGTGTCGCGCCGGAGACGCTGCCGGACGGCCTGGAGGCGCGCTCGGCGCTGTTCCGCTCGCTGGTGGACCGGCGGCGTCTGCTGATCCTGCTCGACGATGCCCGCAGCGTCGCGCAGGTGCGTCCGCTGCTGCCCGGCACGGCCGGCTGCGCGGTCCTGGTGACCGGCCGCGGCCGGATGTCCGGGCTCCCCGCGGCGGTCCAGGCCGACCTGGAGGTCTTCCACCCCGCCGAGGCGGTGGAGCTGGTGGGCCGGGTGATCGGCGCCGAACGGGTGGCCGCCGAACGCGACGCCGCCCACGACCTCGTCCAGGCCTGCGGCTTCCTGCCGCTGGCGGTACGGATCGTCGCCGCCCGCCTGGCGGCCCGTCCCGGCTGGAGCGTCGCCACCCTCGGGCGGCGGCTGGCCGACGAGCGGCGCCGGATCGACGAGCTGCGCATCGGTGACCTCGCGGTGCAGGCCGCGTTCGAGCTGAGCTACCGGCAGCTCACCGCCGAGCAGGCCCGCGCCTTCACGGTCATGTCCATCGTGGACATGCCGGACCTCACGGTCGGCGCCGCGGCCGTGCTGCTGGACCGGGCCGCGGATCACACCGAGGATCTGCTGGAGGCGCTGGTCGACGTGGCGCTGCTGGGATCGACGGCACCGGGCCGGTACCGCTATCACGACCTGCTGCGCTCCTTCGCCCGGCGCACCTGCGAGACCGCACACCCGGGAGAGATGCCCGGCGCGCGGCGGCGGCTGCTGGACTTCCTGCTGGCCACCGCCTGCGCGGCGTTCCAGCACGCCGTACCCGGGGACCCGGTCGGGCAGGCACTCGGCCCGGTCCGCGGCACCGGGCTGGAGTTCCCGGATCTGGCCGCGGCGCGCCGCTGGGCGGCCGCCGAGTGGGCGAACGTCATCGCCCTCGTCGGCCAGGTGGCCCGGACGGCCGGGGCCGGCGCCGCGGCGGACGTCAGGACCGCGATCGATCTGCTCATCGCGCTCAGCCCGTTCGAGCCGGATCCCCGCCACGGCCGGTCGACCGGGGCCGCCCGGGCCCTGGTCGAGGCCGCGGAGCGGATCGGGGACCTCCGCGCCGGCGGGCGGGCCCGGTTCCTGTGCGGGCACATCGCGCTGGCCGCCACCCGACTCGACGAGGCGGAGGAGCAGGCAGGCCGGGCCGTGGCCGCGTGCCGCGCCGCGGACGACCCGGTCGTCCTGCGCCAGGCCCTCAACGACCTCGGCCTCATCACCCAGCTGCTGGGCCGGTACGCCGAGGCGGCCGGCTACTTCGACGAGGCCATCGTGCTGGCCCGGCGGCTGGGTCACCGGTCGGGAGAGGTGTTCACCACGGTCAACGCGGCGATGGCCCGGGTGCGCAGCGGGCGGGCGGACGAGGCGGTGCCGATCTGCCACGGGGTGCTCGCCCTGCTCACGGAGCTCGACGACGACGCCGCGACCGCGTACGCCCGCTACGCCCTCGGCCTGGCGCTGTACGCGCTGCACCGCTACCAGGAGGCGGCCGACTGGTTCACCGAGTGCCTGGCGCTGTGCACCACCGCCGGGCTGAGCCGGCGCGAGTCGCACGCGCGATACCGGCTGGCGGACACGTTGCGGGTGCTCGGACAGCCGGAGCGCGCGGTGGCCGAGGCCGGCCGGGCGCTGCGGTTGTGCGAGGAGACCGGCGACCAGCGCGACCAGGGCAATGCGCTGGTGGTGCTCGGCCGGGCCCTGTCCGAGCTCGGCCGCACCGGGCAGGCACGGGAGGTGCTGGAGCGCGCGTACCGGATCTTCTCGCGGCTCGGCCTGCCCGAGGCGGCCGAGGCCGCGGGACTGCTCGACGCGGTCCCCGCGGCCCCGGTCGCCGGGGTCGGTGCCGGGTGACGGACTTACGAATCCATGCACTCGATTCCGCACGAGGTGTCGCTGTTCCACCCGATCGGTTCTTCGGCGTGTGACACGGCCGACGGCGGCGTCGCGCCGCCCGCCGCGGTGTCGTGCCCGGCGTTCGCCGCGGCGAACCCGAACACCGCGGCCGCCACCACCGCCGCGGTCGCGACGGCACGCCGCAGGGTGGTCCGGGTGTCAACGTTCACGTTCGTCAAGGTGCTTGTCCCATCGCTCGTCTGTGATGCGCAGACACCCTCCCACGCCCCGATCAACGGCGGATCAACGATCCCGGTCGGTCGGCAGCAGGGCGTACGCCAGCTCATCGATCCGGACCCCGTCCGGGCGGGGCAGCCGGGAGACGAGGCGCCCCTCGCGGCGGAAGCCCGCCCGCACCAGGACGCGCCGCCAGCGGGCGTCGTCGGCCGCGGCCGCGGCGGCCAGCCGCGCCACACCGATGCCGAACGCCCAGTCCGCCAGCAGGACCGCGCCCCGCGCCGCGGCCGCGCCGGTCGTCCGGCCGGGCGCAAGCGTTCCGCCCAGCACGGCCTGCCCGAGCTCCGGGTCCCGGTACTCCAGCGTCAGCCCGGCCGCCACCGCACCGGTCGCCGATTCCACGACGAGCAGGTCGGCGCCCTCGCCCGAGAGCCAGCGCGCCTCGATGCCGGCGTGGTGCCGCGGAACGGCCCTTCCGTACATCGTGGACAGTAAGGTGGCGTCGTCCGGCCCGGCCGGGCGCAGGGTCACCACCGCGTCGGTGAGTGCGCCGCCGGGCAGGTCCGGCAGCAGCCGCGCGGCCGGGACGCCGTCGTCGGTGGACAGCCGGGACCAGATGGCCGCCGAGTGGCGCTGGGTGCCGGGCCCCGGCAGGACGCTGCGCAGCTCGCCCTCGCGCCGGAAGCCGGCCGCCAGCGCCACCCGCTGGCTGCGGGGGTTGTCCGCCCTGATGAACAGCTCGACCCGACGCACACCGTGCGCGAAGCTGAGGTCGGCCAGCGCCCGCGTCGTCGCCGTCGCCACCCCGCGGCCGCGGGCGCCGGGGCACACCCAGAAGCCGGCCTCCGCGCTGGCCCGCCGGCGCAGCACATGCAGCACGGCACCGGCCAGCAGCTCGTCCGTCGCCGGGTCGGCGACCGCGTAGCTGTGCCGGTCAGGCCCGGACGCCGGCGCGTGCACCCAGGCACGGACCTTCTCCGCGTCGACCTCGCCGGGGGTGCCGGACATGTAGCGCCGGGTGTCCGGGTCGCGGAAGGCGGCCAGCAGGTTGGGCACGTCCGCGTCCCGGTAGGGGCGCAGGCGCAGCCCGTGCGCCTCGAAGGTGGTCGGGTACTCCACGGCCGGTCCTGTCTGTGTGAGGGGCACGGCTACCGCCGTTCGGTGCCGAGCCGGTGCCGGGCGAGGCACTCGGGGCGGCCGTCGGTGACCCGCCACAGGGCCAGCTGCCGCAGCTCGGAGGGTTCCGCGGGGAAGAAGACGCACCGGTCGGCCGCGTCGCTCACCCGTCCGATCGGCGTCGCCCGTCGCCATTGGCCGTCCACCGTTTGCCCGCCGCGCGGCGGGCTCGCCGACGCCTCGGCGAGCGCCTGCCAGTCGCCGGCCACGACCTCGGCGAAGCGCCGTTCGAACGGCGCGGCGTCGCCGCGCCACACGGCGACGTCGACCCGTTGTGCGCGGCCTTCGATGGTGGTACGGCCGAGCGGCCGCCGGCCGTCCGCGGTGCCGAGGCCCACGATCGGACCGCGGTCGCCGAGCAACGCGTCGAGGGCCGGTGACGGCACGTTCCGGGGCCGGACCAAAGTCACGGCCACGAGGTCTCCGAGGCCGGGCAGGGAGAACCGGTCCGGTGCGGCGACGGGCCGGTGAGGTGTGGTCGTGCCGGCCGTATCGGGTCGTTCGAGGGCCGCCTCGACGTCGCGGATCACGCTCGGGGGCCCGGCGAGGAACAGCCGGGCGTTGGTGCCCGAGTAGCCGCGCGCGATGAGCTCGGCCACGTCCGCCGGGGTGACGCGGCGCACCGACTCCGTTGTCGTGGCGGCGATCGCGTCCAGACCGGGTTCCGTGGCGGCCGCGGCGGCGAGCAGCGGCCCGAGCCGCAGCAGGGGCTGATGGTCCATCCGGCTCGTCTCCAGGAGCACCGCGTGCCGCTCGCCCTCGAACACGTCCGGGCCGGCGGGTGCGCAGCGCCCGCCCGCGATGTCAAGCAGCCGGCGCACCAGGATCCCGACGTCGTCCGGGTCGCCGACGCCGCGGTACACGGTCCGGTCGATGCCGGTGACCGCGAGCAGGGGCGCCCCGCCGGGGCCGGCGGCCGGGTCGGAGAGAACCATCAGGTGTTCGGCGAGGTGCGCGGCGCCCTCCCGGCCGGCGGAATCGTCCCGGGAGCCGCAGCCGACGGCCAGGGCCGCGCCGAATGAGCAGGCCCACGGCAGGACCTCCAGCTCGACGGGCAGGCCTCCGGATTCGAACCGGCGGATCATCGGATCTCCTCGTACACGTCGGCGAGTTCGGCGCGGTGGCGCTCGTGGAACGCGCCGACCGCGGCCACCGCGGGCGGCAGGGGCGCGAAGGCGAGCCCCGGCAGCGTGTCGATGCGTGCCATCGCCGCCAGCCGTTGCCGGGCGCCGCGCTCGCCCCGGGCGTGCCGGCGGGCCTCGAGGACCGCGCCGAACGGGCCGTCGAGCTCGGCGAGCAGCCCGGCCCGGCATCGCCAGCGGGCGAGGCCGGTCTCCGCGGCGCCGGCGCCGTCCGCCAGCTGCCGCAGGGTGGTCGCCAGCACCCGTACGGCCGCCGCCGCGTGCTGCGGCGCCACGGTGGCGGTGGCGCCGATCGAGGCGGATCCGGGCTGCGGCCAGCAGGCGACCGTGAACCCGTACGCCAGCCGGCTGTGGTGGCGCAGGGCCCGGTGCATTCGCCCGTCCGGGCCGGTGCCGAGCACCTCGACGAGGAGTTCGAGCACCTCCGGCGGCGAGTCCCGGACCGGAAGCCGGACACCGACCCGCGCATCGGCGCCCGGATGCGCGGCGACGTCGAGCCCACCGCGCCAGTCGCGCCGGGCGGGCCGGGGCGCGGGCGCGGCGGACCCGGCGGGCTCCGATTCGGAGTGGTACACCGTGGCCTGCGACACCAGCAGCTCGTGCGCCTCGGCCAGGTCGGTGGTGCTCACCGCCGCGAGCGTCCCGGGCGTGCCGAGCAGGCCGTGCCCGGGCGCGCCCCAGGCCGCCCGTTCCAGTGCCCGGCCGATCAGCGCCAGCGGGGCGGCGTGCCGGCCCTCGATCGCGGCGGCCTGCCGTGCCCGCAGCTCGGCGAGGACCGACTCGCCCGCGCTGCCGGCCGGGAGCCGGGTGCGCCGGATCTCGTCCAGCACCGCCGCCGCCCCGGCGGGCCGGGGCGACCAGTACGCGAACGACGAGCACCGTTCGTCCAGGCGGTGCCGGGTGCGCCAGCCCTCCGCGGCGGCGCGCGCGGGTGCGCCTCCGCAGCGCGGATCGCTCAGCACCGCGGCGAGCAGCGCGGCGCGGCCGGCCTGCCCGGGCGGGTCGTCGCGGTAGCCCGCCGGCAGGTCGACGACGCGGGCGCCACCGGGCCGGGCCGTCACCGCGCACCCGCCGGGGTGGCCGGCTCCGGCACCGGGACGCCGCTGGACCGCAGCGCCCGCCAGGCCGCAGGGGCGGCGGTCACGGTCGCCAGCACCCCGCCGAAGGCGACCAGTGCGAGCGCCGGAACCCATTGGGTGACGACCGCCGCGGCGGCGATCCCGGCCACCTGCCACACCGCGTTCGAGGTGCGCCGCAGGGCGGTGACCCGGCCCCGGTAGTCCGGCGCCGGGCGCCGCTGGCAGTGCAGCGTGGTGCCGATGCCGAGCGCATAGGACTGCACGCCCAGCAGCAGGCCGGCGAGGACCGCGCACGCGGTGCCGCCGTCGCCCGCGAGCCAGGCCACCACGAGAGCGACCGGCGCCGTGGCGAGGACCGCGGCCATCAGCAGGTGTGCGGCCGACAGGTCGCGGCGGATCCGCGCCAGCACCGCGGTCATCAGGAGGCTGCCCAGCCCGGCGCCGAGCCCGAACAGACCCGGGGCGTGCGCCAGGCCGGCCGCGCCGAGATGCATGAGGACCAGCTGGGTCGCCGCGCCGAAGCAGAGGTACCAGGGCGCCTCGGCGGCCACGCTGGCGCGCAGGACCGGGTCGGCGCGCAGCGCCCTGAGGCCGTGCCGCAGCTGCGTCCAGGGGCCCGGCGTACCCGCTCGCCGGCGGGTCCCGGCGCCGTCGGGGGCCGCGCCCGGTGCCCGGCGCATCATGCAGGCCGCCGCCACCAGGAACGTCAGCGCGTTGAGCCACACGACGACCGTGATCGAGGTGTGTGCGAGCAGGGCGGTGCCGAGCAGCGGTCCGACGGTCACCGCGACGCCCGCCGACACGTTGAGCAGCGAGTTCGCGGCCAGCAGGCGGTCGGCGGCGACCAGGTCGGGAAGCATGCTCAGGAACGCGGGAATGCACAGGGCGCTCAGCGCCTGCAGCACGGCAAGATGCACGTAGACCGAGGTCAGCCGGTGTGCGTCGATGGTCAGGGCCAGGGACGCCGCCACCGCGAAGGCGGCGAGATCGACCGCGATGACGAGCCGGCGACGGTCGAACCGGTCCGCGAGCACCCCCGCGAACGGGGTGCAGAAGATCTGCGGCAGGAAGAAGATCCCGAACGCCGCGAGCGCGGCGACCGTGGATCCGGTGACCTGCTGGATCCACAGGGGCAGCGCCAGGAACTGGACGTAGCCGCCGAGCATCGACAGCGACCGCCCGAGCCAGATCAGCCGGAAGGCGCCACCGAGCCGGCCGCCGGGTGCGCTAGCCACGGCCGGCCCAGGCGCGCTGCGACTTGCTGGTGCGGTCCCGGGGCACTCCGAGCCGCGTGTCGAGCCGGGTGGCCAGGTGGTCGAGGCCGGTCAGCGCCGCCGGGTCGGACGAGTTGACCTCGATCTCCAGGCAGGCGTAGCGGCGGCGTTCGTCTCTTCCGGCCGCGGGGTCGCCGAAGTCGACGTGGTCGAGGCTGCAGAAGATCTCCGTGCCGTCTGCGGTGTGTCCATGCCGCTTGTACCGGCGCTGAACCGCGACGCCGGCCGGTCGCAGCGCCCCGGTGACCAGGCCGAGGCTGCGCACGTGGGCGACCGGCAGCGTCGCCGGATCCCCCAGGCGGGCGCCGACCTGGAGGTGCGGCACCCGCTGCCGCACCTCGAGACCGTCGCGCCAGCCGCGGTGGTGCACGGTCTGCTTGAACGCGATCACGCAGGTGTCGGACGGCGCACCGCTGTTGACGATGATGCTGAGCGAGTGCCCGGCCCGGGCGAGGCTGCCGTCGGCGTCGTCCAGATACAGCGCCGACTGCAGGTAGTCCTGCGGCCGGCCACCGGCCGTGAGCAGGTCCGCGAACAGTGCCTCCGCCACGAAGGCGGCCGGATCCGCCGCGCTGCCGAGCGGGAGTTCCCACTTGCACTCGTGTTCCACTCCGATGTGGAGGTCGTCGACGCGGGCGGTGCTCTCCATCGGCCGGCTCACGCCGCGGCCGGCGACGGCATGGTGAACACGTCGACGTCGCAGGGGTCGTCCAGGTCCATCGCCCGCATCGCGGCCCGGCGGATCTCGTCCGCGCATTCGCGCGGTGGCCGGAAGTGACCGGACTTCAGGTTGGCGATGACGTAGGCGCTGCCGGGCGAGCCCACCACGACAAGTTCCCCGGCGGCCCGGACCCGGAGCCGGTCCGGTACGAGCATGGGATGCACGACGCGGGTCTCCTCGACCGGCCGGCCCGGCGCCCAGCCGAACATCAGGTCCGCGAGGCGGTGCGGCCGCGGCCACACCCACAGGGCGCCATCCTCGTCCACCGCATAGAGGTACGACGCACCGGCGCTCAGGACGGTCAGGCCCTGGCGGCGGCCGTGTATCCGCACGGCGTGCAGGCCCGTCGCGCCGAGCGGTCGCCGGTACCGCTGCTCGAAGCAGTCGCGGTCGAACTCGATGACCGTCGGATGCGTCGCCACCGTGCGGTGGAACACCCGCTGCGGCGCCACCACCCCGCCCGCGTCGAACCGGCGCTGGATGGCCGGCACCAGTTCGCCGATCCGGTCGTGCGCGGCGGTCGCGGACGAATCCGCGGCGAGCACCGTACGCATCGAGATCAGCTCTTCGTACAGCAGGAAGCTCACCGCCTGCGAGTCCGGCCCGTAGCGGGCCGTCGCGGCGTCGCGCACCTGGGCGAAGCGCGCCACCACGGGATGGGTTTCCGAGCGGACCGGCATCGTCTGCGACCTCCTCACGTCCTGCGGTGGTGGCGGGGCATCCTCCCCGCCACCACCCGGGTACCAACTGCTTAGAGCGCGATGTCCGAGAAGGTGGCCTGCGTCATCGACAGCGCCTCGGTGCCGTACTCGGTGGCGTCGAGGTCCTGCAGGTTCTGGACGATCGCGTCGACGCGCAGCAGCTCGTTGGTGGTGGTCTCGCTCATCAGGTTCTCCTCAGCGGATCGGTTGTTGCTGACGGGGACCACCGTGCCAGCGCACCCATGACATTTCCGTGACAGGCCGCGGAGGGTGCGGCGTGATCACGCGGCGGCTACCGTTGCGCCGATGGAACACACCGCGCTTCCGCAGTGGGAGAGGATCCGGGTGTTGCGCGCCGAGGCGGAATACCGCGCCTACCGCAAGGACCCGCGGGTCGCGTACGGGTTGTGGTGTGTGGTCGGCATCATCGGAGGGCACCGCTTCTACCTCGGCGACACCGGCCGCTCCCTGGCGATGTTGTTCACGCTCGGCGGTTGCGGCCTGTGGGCGCTGCTCGACGTGTTCTTCATCGGCCGCCGGGTTCGTGCGGTGAACCGCTCACGGCGAGCCACCGTCATGGGCCGGTACGGCATCATCGACCAGCTCGACGACGCCCGCCGGTAGCCCGGGAGGCCGGCGGCCGGGCCGGGCGCGGCGGCACGGCAGAGCGATCCGGTACGGCGGGTCACCGCCGGCGGCTACCACCAGTGCGGGATCAGCGGCACCAGGATCTACTGCTGGGGCCACGGCGCCTACGGCATGCTGGGCAGCGCCAGCACCGCCGACCTGACGACACCGGCGCAGGTCGTCTTCCCCCGGCGGGATGGTGGCCGCTGAGGCTCGGCCTGTCCACCCGGCGGGCACCAGGGGTTAACATCCATGGACTTCGATGTTATTCGGTCGAACTCCACCTGGAGGTACTGGATGCCACGAATCGGATGCCGCCTGCTCGCCCTGACCCTCCTCACCGGCCTGGCGATCACCGCGCCCACCCCGGCGGCGGCCGCCGCACCGGCGAAGAAGCTCCTCGTCGTCGGCATGGACGGGCTCAACTGGGACAGCGTCGCCGCCGCGAACGCACCGAACCTCGACGCACTCGCCGCGCAGGGCGTGCTGGGCCGCAGCCTGGTGCAGTGCCCGTCGGTCGCCGACTCCTCCAGCGGCCCCGGCTGGTCCACCATCGCCACCGGCGTGTGGCCCGACCGGCACGGCGTGCACGACAACACCTTCACCGGCAAGCAGTACGGCACCTACCCCGACTTCCTGACCCGCCTCGAGCGGGCGAACCCGGACTACGTCACCTACTCCGCCGTCGACTGGGCCGCGCTGCACGACCAGGGCACGTTCTCGTCCGCGATCGACACCCGGATCACCTTCGACGGCGACGCGGACGGCTACCCCGCACACGACGAGACGATCACCGCGGACGCGGTCGGCCGGCTCGGCAGCGGCGGCCCGGACGCCTCCTTCGTCTACCTCGGCAACACCGACGCGGTGGCGCACGTCTGGGGCACCGGCGCCCGGTACCGGGCCGCGATCGAGCGGCAGGACCAGCAGCTCGGACGGATCCTCGCCGCGGTGCGGTCGCGGCCGACCCACGGCCAGGAGGACTGGCTGATCCTGGTGACCACCGACCACGGTCACCGGCAGCCGCTGGGCGGCCACGGCGGCTGCCGCATCGACGAACGCGGCACCTTCCTGCTCGCGTCCGGCTCCGGGACGGCCGCCGGAAGCCGGCCGATCGACGTTCGCCAGGTGGACGCCGCCGCGTCGGCGCTGGCGCACTTCGACGTCGCCGCACCCATCGACGGAAGGAGCGTCCGCGTGCGCTCCACCGACCCGTTCGACGCCCTGCCCCTGCGTACCCGGGTCGACGAGACCGGTATTCCCGCCACCCTTGCGGGCTGGACACCCGGCGCACCGGCCGGCTGGTCGGTCGACCGCGCCGCGATGCCGGCGGGCGGGGTCACCGAATGGCGCGGCTGGTCGTTCACCACCGACGAGTTCTGGAGCCGCACGCAGGACGGCCAGGAACGGGAGAACGCGCTGCGGACCCGGGGCGTCTTCGCGGTCGCCGACAGCGACGAGTTCGCCGACAGGTCCGGCGGCGCGAGCTACGACTCCACGCTGGTCTCCCCGGCGTACCCGGTCGCCGCGGGCAGCACGGTCCGGCTGACGTACGTGACCCACTACCGGCAGGAGGGCGCGCAGAAGGGCGACGTGCTGGTCTCCTTCGACGGCGGCGCGGATCAGCTCGTGAAGCGGTACGCCGCGGACGCCCGCGCCACCGCCGAATCCCTGCCGGTCGCGGTCCCGGCCGGCGCGACCGCGATGACCGTGAAGTTCCGCTACCACGACGCCGGCAACAACTGGTACTGGGCCATCGACGACCTACGGATCGACTGAGGCGGCCAGCGGGCAGCCCGTGTGAGAGACTGTCGCACCCTTCGATACGTCAGGACATCTCTATGCCCGTCTCCGGTGAGCTGCGGATCACCTACGCGGTCGTGCGGCGCATGACGCTCAGCGCGATGAGCCGGCGCGTGCGCGCCGGCCAGATCTCCCGGGTCCGCCGCCGTTCGGGCATCTGGCTGCTCAGGCGCACCGGCCTGCAGCAGATCCCGCTGCCGTGCGCGGCCTTCAGCCCGGAGGATCAGCGGATCGTCGAGGACTTCCTCGCCGTGCGGTTCCCCGGCGGCCGGGCCCGGGCCGTGGCGTAGCCGGGTGGGCGCCGCCGCGGCGGCGCCCACCCGTCAGTGCCGTCAGCGCGGCTACTGCTGTACCGAGAAGCGGCCGGCCACGCCGCGCAGCTGCGCGGCGGTCGCCCCGAGCTGCTCCACGGAGCTGGCGGTCGCCGCGCTCGCCGCGGCCATCCGCTCGGTGGACTGCACGTTCGCGGTGGCGAAGGCGCCCACCTCGTCCAGGGCGGTGCGCAGCGACGAGGTGCCGCTCGCGATCCGTTCGAACGCGTCGCGGGCGTTCTCCTCCACGATCCGTACGGCGTCACCGCTGGTCCGCTGAATGTCGGCGACCAGTTCCGAGATGGACCGCGCGGAGGTGCCGCTCTCCTCGGCCAGCGCGCGGACCTCGCCGGCCACCACCGCGAAGCCGGAGCCGTGCGCGCCGGCCCGTGCGGCCTCGATGGACGCGTTGAGCGCGAGCAGGTTGGTCTGCCCCGCGATGCGGGTGATCACCTCGACGATGCCGCCGATCTCGGTGGACTTGCTGTCCAGCGCCCGCATCACCTCGGCGAGCTGCCGCACGGTGTCCATGCCGCCGGTCACCAGTTCGCCGGTCTGCTCGGCCGCGTGCCGGGCCTCGCTGACCAGGGTCACCTGCCGGCCGGCGTTGTCGACCACCTCGCCGGTGGCCCCCCGAACGCCTTCGGACACCTCGGTGAGGCCCTCGGACGCCTCGTCCAGGGCTCCGGCGGCCCGGTGCACCTGAGTGATCGAGTCGTTCAGGTTGGCCACCATCGCCTCGAACGCCTGCCCGAGCCGGTCCTGCTCCGACTTCGGCCGGGCGTCGACCGCCAGCTGGCCCTCGGCCATCCGCTGCGACAGGTCCGCCATCGCGGTCAGGTACTCCACCATCCGGTCGAAGGCCGCCGCCACCTGCGCGATCTCGTCGTCCGCCGCGGTATTCACCCGCTGCTCCAGGTCACCGCGCGCGATGCCCTCGGCCGCCTCGGTCAGCGAGGCCAGGCCGCCGGCGATCCGCCGCGACACGGTGATCCTGACCAGGAACGAGGTGCAGACGGCGATCGCGAGCAGCACGCCGAGCAGGCTGAACGCGATGATCGCGGACTGCGTCGCGGCGTCGCCGTCCGAGGCGGCGTTCGCGGCGTTCGTGGCCCGCCACTTCTTCAGGTCGTCCTTGAGCGCGGTCCACTGATCGCCGCCCTCGCCCTCGTCGAAGCTGGCGCGGGCGCCCGCCAGGTCGCCCTTGTCGGCCAGGTCGACCTCACCGGCGGTGGCCTTCACGTACGCGTCCCAGTTCGCCTCGTACGAGGCCACCGCGGCAAGGTCGGCGGCGCCGACAGGCAGCTTGCGGTAGTCCGCGAACAGACCCCGCATCTCCGCGTCCTCCTCCTGCATCGCGGCCCGGGTCTCGAGGAGCTCCTCGTCCCCGGCGGGCAGCGCGATGTACTCCCACTGCTCCTTGCGGTACTTGTTCATCAGCGCATCGATGCGCCCGACGATCTGCGCGCCGGGCACGGAGGCCTCGGCGAGCGAGCCGACCCGTTCGGTCGCCTGCCACAGGCTCACCGCGGAGACCACCACGGGCAGCACGAGCAGCGTCACCACCACGGTGAAGCCGAGCCGGAGCGAGCGGTTGATCGTGTGGCGGTTCAGCTGGCGGATCAGCACCCGGTGGATCTGAAGCCCGGTCAGTACGCGACTCATGGAATTCCCTCGTCAGCAGTAGGAGCACTCCTCCGATCGGCACCGGGACCGAGTCCTTGACGAGGGTGGGCATTGCCCCGGATCACACTCGATGCAGAACTATCTGGCGAATCACCTCAGACGGGCAGTAACCTGCCGAGTTCAGCCGAGCTGTTCGGCCAGGCCGACGATGATGCCCTCGGGGCCACGGACGTAGCAGAGCCGGTAGCTGTCCTCGTCCGCAGCATCGCGACGTCCTGGCGGACGTCGTCGATCCCGATGACACGTTCCACCCAGCGCCCCTCGACCGGCCCCCTGCCCTCCAGCTCCATGCCGAGTTCGACGAAGAACGAGACGACGGTGTCGAGGTCTTCGACAACGATGAGGACGTTGTCCATCCGCTGGATCGTCATGCCGGTCTCCTCGATCGTGTACGGCCACGGCGGCCGCGCCCACCCGCTGAGCGGAGCCGCCGGCCCGTTCTCGACATCGCCAGTCGACTACAAGTAGTGTCGATGAAACCTCAATGCGTAAGGGCTCTGCGCAAGGCATACGCTCATGGAGGGCATATTGTCAGACGAGGTCTCCACCGGGCAGGAAGCCGTACTCGCTGAATTCAATGCCCTCCGGGCGGAGATCATCGCCCGGCAGAACAGTGCGCAGGGACTTCTCTCGATACAGCTGACGGCAGCGGGAGCGCTCTTCAGCCTGGCGCTGTCGGGCTCCGGTCGGGCGGCAGTCCTGCTGATCCTCCCGCTGCTGACCTACATGCTCGCCGGGCGCCACGTCTCGCACAGCTACGCCTGCCTCAGCATCGCCACGTACATCCGAACGGAGCTGAGCGGCCGGATACCGGGCGGACTGGGCTGGGAGGAGTGGCTCCGAACCCATCGCGCCAAGCCGAGGCGGTACCGCGTCCTCAATCCGCTCTTCATCTCCTTCCCCGGGATCAGCATTCTGGCGATAGTGGGCTCGATGCCGTACCTGGCCGCCATGCATTTCTCGTTCACCGCGGTGATGCTCTGGGCGGCCTGGCTTGCGGACCTGGCGCTCGCCGGATCGGCGGCGCACCTCGTGTGGAGGATCCGAAGCGACTCCTTCCTCTGGATCGGGCCCACGCTCGGTTCGCCGGACGGGTGACGACCCGACCCGGTCATTGCGCTCAACTGGCGCCGGCGCCGGCCGATACCTAAACCAGAAGCCAGCGTCGACACCGTGGAGGCCAGCCATGTGGGGCATCCGAGCCAGTCGGCGGCTGAGCGCAGAGACCTCCGCGACGTGGGTCGCCGGCCTTCCCCGCGTGGGCCTCGGCTCCGTCGTCGGCCGCGAGAGCATCGTGCAGTCCCCGTCGCACGTGCGCCCCGGCGACCTGATCATCTCCGGCGCGGACCGCTACCGGGTCGCCAGCGTCGACCCGCCCGTGCGTGACGTCATCCAGGTGCACCTGGCACACGGCGAGCGACGCCGCAGCCTCTACCTGCAGGCCTCCACCCCGGTCCGGATCGTGCGCGCCCGGCGGCGCCGCCAGAAGGCACCGAACCCGGCGCGCTGAACACCCTCAACACTTTGCCCTTGCGCTAAGTATTCCGGCCGCGCATACTTAGCCGAATGGCACAGTATTCGGCGCAGCTCGACGGCCTGTTCGTCGCCCTCGCCGACCCGACCCGGCGCGGCGTCATCCGGCGCCTCGGCCGCGGTCCGATGAGCGTCGGCGACCTCGCCGGCGAGTTTCCGATGACCCTCCCCTCATTCATGAAGCACGTACGGACGCTCGAGGCCAACGGCCTGATCCGCACGGTCAAGTCCGGCCGCGTGCGCACCTGCATCCTCAACCGCGAGCGCCTCGCCCTCGTCGATGACTGGCTGGCGGAGCAGCGGCGGGTCTGGGAAGAACGCACGGATCGCCTCGAGAGCCTCCTCACCGACCCGAAGGAGAACCCATCATGAATTCCGAGCTGGACCTGGCCCTGGAGCGGATCATCCGCGCACCCCGCTCCGCCGTGTGGGGCGCGTGGACCGACCCGTCGCGCTTCGAGAAGTGGTGGATCCCGGCGCCGGCCCTGTGCCGGGTCGACCGCCTGGACGTACGGCCGGGCGGCGCCCTCGTGACCAGCCTCAGCGAGGACGGGGCGGAGTTCGTCCCGCACCTGGACGCGAGCTTCCTCGTCGTCGACGAGCTCGAACGGATCGTGTTCACGAACGCGATCAACAGCGACTGGCGCCCCGCGATGCCCGATCCCGTCTCCATGACCGCCGAGATCACGCTCTCCGACCACCCGGACGGCACGGAATACCGGGTCCTCGTCCGCCATGGCGATCCCGCCGCTCGCGAGCGTCACGAGAAACTCGGCTTCAGCGAGGGCTGGGGCGCGGTCACCGACCAGCTTGCCGCAGTCGCCGCCCACCAGTAGGCGCGATCCCGTCCATGTTCGACGGAGCGGCGACTCGGGCCTCGTAGGCCGAGGCCGGCAGGACCCCCATGATCACGTCGATCACGAATGTCGGCAATCACGCTTCGGCCGCATCGCGGGCGGCAGATGATGTCGGGGTGGGCAGATCTGCGGGTCATCGCGGTGGGCGCCACCGGCTCGCGCTCTTCGGATGCGTCGCGGTGATCGCGATCGTCGCGGTAGCGGGTGCGGTCGCCGCGGTCCGCTCCCGCGGCGACCGTGCGGATCGCGCCCCGCCCGCATCAGGGCGGGCGGCGGCCTCCGCATCGGCCGAGGCCGGGCGATCCTGGGCCCCGGCCGCCCGGCGGGTGTCGGGGTTGCAGGTGCCGGCGACCGCCGGCGACGGGCTCTTTGCGTTGCACACCGCGGGCGGTGACGTCACGTTCCTGCCGGGGGTGAACCTCGGCAGCACCACGCCCGGGCATCAGCCCGGCGAGCTGTCCATCGACTCCGGGCAGTATCGGCGGTGGTTCGGCGAGATGGCCGCCCTCGGCATCCGGGCGGTGCGGATCTACACCATCCATCCGCCGGCCTTCTACCAGGAGCTGGCCGAATACAACCGGACCCATTCAAGCCGGCCGCTCTACCTGATGCAGGGCGTCTACCTGCCGGACGAGTCGTACGTGCGGACACACGACCTGTACGGCGACGGCGTCACCAACGCCTTCCGCGACGAACTGCGTGACGCCGCCGACGCCGCCGCCGGCCGGCTCGACCGCGCCCCGCGACCCGGACATGCCAGCGGAAGCTGGGATGCCGACGTCAACCCGTGGATCGCCGGCTGGATCATCGGCGTCGAGTTCGACCCGGCGGCCGTCGCGGGCTCCGACCGCGGGAATGCGGGCGCGCCGGACGTCAAGGGCCGCTACTTCCGCAGCTCGCCGGACGCCACGGCAACCGAGCGATGGCTGGCCGCCCGCATGGACGAACTGGCCGGCTATCAGGCGGGCCGCGGGTACAGCCAGCCGATCGCGTTCGTGAACTGGCCCACCACGGACCCGCTGCGCCACCCCGAGGAGCCGTCGAGCACCGAGGACCTGCTCCAGCTGGACGCCAACCACGTCCGTCCGACCGCTGCCTGGCCGGCCGGAACATTCGCCAGCTACCACGCGTACCCGTACTACCCCGACTTCCAGCGCCACGAGCCGGGACTGCAGCGCGGCGATCCCTACGCCCGCTACCTGGCCGAACTGAAGAAGCATCACGGCGACATGCCGACCATGATCACCGAGTTCGGCGTGCCGTCGTCGATCGGCTCGGCACACAGTGCGCCGCTCGGCCGGTCCCAGGGCGGGCACACCGAGGCCGAGGCGACCCGCATCGACGCCGGACTGCTCCACGTGATCAAGGACCAGGGCCTGGCCGGAGCGTTCCTGTTCGCCTGGATGGACGAGTGGTTCAAGTACACCTGGAACACCGTCAGACACCAGGTCCCGGAGCGGCGACAGCTGTGGCACGACCCGCTCACCAACGAGCAGCACTTCGGGCTGCTGGCGATGGACGCCGCCGGGCCGCCCGACGCGGTACCCACCGCGCTGCTCGACGGACGGGTCGAGGCCCGGACCGACGAGTCCTCTCTGAGCCTCACCGTGCACCGCCCACCGGCCACGATGACCCTGGGCTTCGATGTGCTGCCCGGCATCACCGGGAGCCCGCCACCCGGCTCCGGCTCGCGGACCGCCGACGCCGCGTTCGTGCTCAACCCGGCCGCACGTACCGGGCAGGCCTACCTGCGCGCCCAACTCGACCCGGTTCCCCTCGACGACCCGAAGTCCGAGGCCAGGCGGGGCCCGGCACCGAACGGCTGGCGCCGGGTCGAACTCCTGCTCAACCATGCCCGGGTCGTGCCCGGCACCGGCCGTCGGCTGCCCGCCGAGATCCAGAACGCCGGCGACCTGCGCTACGGCGAGCTTTGGCGACACGACGGCGAGAGCCTCACCATCCGCGTGCCCTGGGCCATGCTCGGCTTCGCCGACCCATCCGCCCACCGCGTCGGCATCCCCGACGGCACCACCCTGACCACCCAGGTCAGCCCCGGCATCGGCGTGACGCTCTCAGCGGCCGGCACCGACCACCAGGCCGGCACCGTGGGATGGACCGACTGGAACCGGCCGTACTACAACGAACGCCTGAAGACCGGCACCGAGGCCGTCCGCCAGGCCTACCTCGCCGTCGCACAACCAGGCTGAATCCATCGGCGGGCCGACTACGACTTTTGGCCGAGGCGGCCGTAGATGATCTCTGTCCGCAGCCGGATGCCCCTAACCGGTCGCAGCGGCGAGGCTGCTGCGCATCATGGGGAATCGACGAAGTTTTCTGCGAGGCACGCTGCTGACGGCCGCCGGGCTGGGTGTCGGCGCCGTTGGCGCCGACCGCATACCGCACTGGTGTGGATGGGACCGGCCGCCGCTCGCCGGTGGCTACGCCTCCGCGGCCGACCAGCTCACCGAGCTGCGCCAACCGGAGGTGACGGTGCGCTACTACGTGCAGACCGACGAACCGGTGGTGGCCTTCACCTTCGACGACGGTCCCGGGCCGCGGTGGACGCCGATGGTGCTCGACGCCCTGGACGAGGCGCGGATCCCGGCCACGTTCTTCGTGATGGGGCGCAACCTCGAGACCCACGCCGACCTGGTGCGCCGGAGGCTGGGCGCACACGAGATCGGCAACCACTCCTGGTCCCACCCCGACCTGGCCACCCTGGACCTGGCCGCGACGACCGACGAGCTGAGCCGTACCCATGAGGTGATCACGCGCGTGACGGGCCGGCCGCCGACGCTGATGCGGCCGCCGTACGGCCACCTGGGCGGTTCCACGCTGCTGGCCGCCGATTCGATGGGCTACGACATCGTGCTCTGGTCGGACCAGATGCGCGAGCGGCGGTACCAGCACGACCCCGCCGCCCAGGTACGCGCGATCGTCGACTCCGTCCGCCCCGGGTCGATCATCCTCGCCCACGACGTGGGTGACGAGCGCCGCCTGGTCGCGCTGCGCGGTCTCGCGGAGATGTTCGACGGCCTGAAGAAGCGGGGCTTCCGCTTCGCCACGGTCAGCGAACTGACCGCCCTCGGCCCTGCTCAGAAAGCGGCCGGTTCCCAGAACAGAAGCCGGCGGTGATGACCGAAACCGTTGCGCAGGTAAAGGTCGACCGCACGGCGAGCACCGCCGCGGCCCGAGCGTGGGCTGATCGGCCAGGGCCACCGGTCCGCGATTGGATACTTTCTTGATCGATATCCCGCAGTGAGGATGGACGGGTGAGCGACTATCGACTGAGCGAAGACCCGGCCGACCTCGACCTGGACCGGATCGCGGTGTGGATCAGCACCGATGCCTACTGGGCCAAGGGCCGCACGCGCGAGGTGGTGGAGCGTTCGTTCGCCAATTCGGCCCCAGTGGGCCTGTACGCCCCCGACGGCCGGCAGGTCGCGGTGGCGCGCATCGTGTCCGATCTCGCGACCTTCGCCTGGCTCTGCGATGTCTACGTCGACCCCGGCCACCGTGGCCGCGGCCTCGGCACCATCCTCGCCAACTGGAGCGTCGAGTGGGCCGAGCGCCACGGCATCAAGCGCGTGATACTGGCGACGGTAGACGCGCACGGGGTGTACGCGAAGGCCGGGTTCACGCCGATCGGGCACCCCGAGCGCTGGATGGAGATCGATACGCGGCCACCGTTCGGCTAAGGCGTGTTTCATGGTCTTGCGGCCGCCCGGAATCCGGTCCAGCGCAGGTCGCCCGTCAGGTGGCTCAGGTCGTTGAACATCACCAGGGTCGGCGGCAGGCCGGCCCGGTATTCGATCACGGTGAGTCCCGTGTTGGCGCTGTCGAGGCCGAGCCACCGGACGTACGGGGCCTCCAGTGCGTCCCGCACCAGCCACGCGATCGGGTACGCGTGCGTGACCAGCACCTCGTGCGAGTCGGGCCCGGTGCGTTCGGGAGTCTTGGCGAACCGGGCCACCAGGGCCTCCGCGGTCCGCTTGCCCGCCGCTGCCTCGCCGGAGTCGAAGCCGTCGAAGAAGCCGGCCCAGGCTCGGGGCATCTCGTCCGCGTCCGGCACGTAGGGCACGTGGTCGATGAGCTCGGCGGCCTCGGCCACCGGCACGTCCGGCAGGTGTCTGGCGAGTTCGCGCGCGCTCGCGGCGGCGCGCGGCAGCATCGAGTGCCACACCGCGTCGACCGGTAACCCGGCGAGCCGGCGGCCGAGCAGACCGGCCTGTTCGTATCCCGCGTCGGTGAGCTCTCCGAAGGCGTCCGCCGCGCCGTGTCTCGCCAGATAGAGGTATCGCGTGGCCACGGGAGAAACCTAGCCGCGGGGGATCTCGAGCGTCGACAGCAGATCCTCGTGAAGCTCCATCCACACGGCGTGGCACGACGCGACACCGACCCCGGTCACCCACTGCCCCTCCCCCGCGCGGGCGCGGGCCAGGGCGGCGCCGAACCGTTCGTCGTAGCCGCCGAACCGGGTCAGCACGCCGGCGAGCGCGCCGTTCAGCCGGACCAGCTCGCCGCCGATCGAGGTGAGCTCGTCCAGGACCCGGCCGTCCCACTGCGGGTCGCTGTGGTCGTTGGATGCCAGCCGGGCGCCGGCGGTGGGCCGCAGCTGCCAGTCGGTGCACGCCTTCACTAACCGGCCGTTCAGGATCTCGAACTCCTTGTGTGCCTGCTCGACGGCGGACCGGGCACCGGCCCGGTCGAGCTCCTCCCGCAGCCTGCGGGTGTCCTCGTCGCGGCCGCGCTCGGTGAGCGTCCACCCGCCGGTGCCCCCGAACTCGGCGTGGGTCACCCACCCATAGGCCTCGAAGTCCTGCAGCAGCTCGGAGGCGGTGTCCTGGTCGATGCCGGCGCGCCGGGAGACTGCCGCGTCGCCCGCCATCCCGGTCACCCGCACGGCGTGCAGTACAGCGAGATCCGGCGGTGAGGCGTGCGTCATGACAGCGAGCATTCAGGGTCGTGCCCGGGCCGTCAACGCGACATTCCGAGCCCGATAGGGTGCGGGGAGCCGAGGGGAGACGCCGTTGCTCATCGACCTGACCGACGCCGAACCCGCGACTTCGGGCGGCAAGGCCGCCGTGCTCGCCCGGCTCCTCGAGGCGGGACTGCCGGTACCACCCGGTTTCGTGGTGCCGGCCGCCGCGTACGAGCAGGCGGACGACGGCCCCTCCGCCGAGCTGGTCGAGGAGATCGCCCAGGCCCTGGTGCGGCTCGGTGACGGGTACGTCGCCGTGCGCTCGTCGGCCTCCGGTGAGGACACCGTCGACGCCACCGCCGCGGGGCAGCACGACACGTTCCTCGGCGTACGCGGTGCCGATCAGGTGGCCGGCGCCGTACGCGGTTGCTGGGCGTCGCTGTGGTCCGAGCGCGCCGTGGAGTACCGGCGCCGGCGGGGAGACACCGGGTCACCGACGATCGCCGTGCTGGTGCAGCGCCTGGTGGACGCCGACGTCGCCGGCGTGATGTTCACCGGCGACGACCTCCGGCTGGAGGCGTCCTGGGGTTTGGGCGAGAGCGTCGTCGGCGGCCGCGTCACCCCGGACTCCTGGGTGGTTTCCGGTGGCGAGATCACCCACCGGGCGCTCGGCGCGAAGAAGACCCGGATCGACCGCGCCGCCACCAGCGAGGTGGAACCGGCCGACCGGGATCGGTTCTGTCTCGCCGACGACGAGGTCACCCGGCTCGCGCGGCTGGGTCGGGAGATCTCCGAGCTGCTGGGCGGCCCGCAGGACATCGAGTGGGCGATCGCCGGCTCCCGGATCTGGATCCTCCAGGCCCGCCCGGTGACCAGCGCCCTGCCCGCCGCGCGGGCCGCCGCCGGCGAGGAGAGCGCGGCCCTCGCCGGTACGCCGGCAAGCCCGGGCACCGCCACGGGAC
Organism: Actinoplanes sp. NPDC049118; assembly: GCF_040648555.1. Classification (NCBI taxonomy): domain Bacteria; kingdom Bacillati; phylum Actinomycetota; class Actinomycetes; order Micromonosporales; family Micromonosporaceae; genus Actinoplanes; species Actinoplanes sp. NPDC049118. Next base: position 191,608 of record NZ_JBEZDY010000006.1, on the reverse strand, counting down.
CCGCGCACGTGGTGCGCGGCCCCGCCGACTTCGCCCGCGTCCGGCCCGGCGACGTACTCGTGTGCCGCACCACGGATCCGGCCTGGACCCCGCTGTTCGGCGTGGTCGCCGCGGTCGTCACCGAGACCGGCGGCCTGCTCTCGCACGCCGCGATCGTGGCTCGCGAGCAGGGCCTCCCGGCCGTTGTGGCGGTACCGGACGCGACGACGGCCCTGCCCGACGGCGCGACGGTCGAGGTGGACGGTAGCGCCGGCAGGGTCGCGGTCCTCGGTTCGGGCGCTCGGTCATAGACCGTAGGTCTTGTGGTAGAGGAGCAGTCGGCAGCTTCGTGGCGGAGCTGAACGGCACCCCCGAGGGCTCCGGCATCACCGAGGCGGTGCTGCGGCTCAGCCAGGTCCTGCACCTGACCACGGTCGCCGAGGGCATCGAGACCACCGAGCAGGCGGCGGAGCTGCAGACGCTGGGGTGCGGCATCGGCCAGGGGTACCTGTTCGCCAAGCCGCTGCCCGCGGCGGAGCTGATCGAATTCGCCGGGACCCGCGTCGGTTGAACGGCGAAAGCCGCCCGGTGTGACACCGGGCGGCTTCGTCGCGGCTGTGGCTCAGCCGAACATCTGGGTGTAGTACGGCGTGCCGTTGCCGGCGTAGGCCACGCCGACGGCGAACGTCTTGGCCTTGCAGTCGACGATGTTCGCCCGGTGTCCGGGGCTGCCCATCCAGCCCTTCATCGTCTCGGAGGCGGTGCGGTAGCCGTAGGCCACGTTCTCGCTCTTCGGGTGAGCGAAGCCGGCACGCACACCGCGCTGGATGAAGGTGGAACCACCCGAGCCCACGTGGCTCATCTTCCCGGTACGGGCCTGGTACGCGCTGTGTCCGCGGGCGGCACGCAGCAGCCGCGAGTCGACCCGGATCGCCTTGCAGCCGGCCCGCACGCGGGTGTTGTTCGTGTAGGTCACCAGCTGCGACTGCAGCGTGGAGGTGGCGACCGGGGCGGCCTGTGCGGGCGCGGCGGTCACGGTCGTGGCGACCAGCGAGGCACCGAAACCGGCCAGCATGACGCCGACCGAAGTAACGACCTTGCGCACCGTCTTGCGACCCACAGCGAATCTCCCCCGTTTCGGCCCGGCCCCCGTTGGCCGGTCACATGAAAGAGATTCGCGGTCGTTCGGTGCGCGCTCCGTTCCCAGGCGGTTGCCTACCGGTTGCACGTCGTACCTTCGGCCAGGCGACGCCGACCAAGGGCCCTACCGCACCCACCCGAGCGGCCAAAGGGTCACGGCACGAGCCGCCCGGCTGTGGCGCAGGGCGGCTCGTGGTGCAGGTGTCCGGTCGTGGGTCAGGCGAGGGGTCCGCGCGGCGTCGCGCCGGCCCGGTAGCGCTGCACGGGCAGCCCGGCCACGCCCCAGTTGGCCAGGGGGACCTCGTCGATGACGACGTGGGTGGTCGCCGGATCCTTGTCCAGGACCCGTTGCAGCAGCTCGGTGACGCCGTGGATCAGCGCCGCCTTCTGGGTGTCGGTGACGTCCTCGTCGGTCACCCGGATGTTCACGTAGGGCATGGTGCGGGCTCCTCGGTATCCGCCAGGTCGAAGTGGAAGACCTTGCTGATGATCTGCCAGCGGCCGTCGATCAGGACCAGGGCGAGCAGGTCGGTGAACCGCTTGGGACCGATGGCGCAGGTGACGACCGCGCTGGCCGTGACCGGACCGGCAAGTTGGATGGAGACCACGGCGTCGCGCCTGGCCTCGCCGCGGGCGGCCGGGGCGGGACGGGCGTCGACGACCGGAAGGTAGGCGTCCATGGTCAACCGGGTGAGAGTCCCGCCGCTGGCGCTCGCGTACGTCGCCTGCGGGTGGAAGGCCCGGGCGAGCCGGGCGGTGTCGCTGTGATGGAGCCCGTCGAAGTAAAGCCGGAGGACTGATTCGATCGCCTCGCGGGTGCCGGCGTCGGGCTCGCTGAGCGGCCCGCTCATGCCATAGCCTCAGCGGCCGCGGGTAGATCCGCGTCCCCGGTGCTCGGGCGCCAGCCCCGCGCGATCCGGGCCACCCGCTCGCCGAGGTACGCCGCGGTGCGCCGGTCCGAAGGCGAGGGGCCCGCCTCCGGACCGAGGTCGGCGGGCGACTGGGCCATCGCGCCCAGGAAGGACGCCAGCCGGTTGAGGTCCTCCGGCGAGCCGGTGCTGCTGTGGTTGCCGGGCAGCAGCCCGAGCCCCACCCAGACCATCCCGTGCTGCATGGCGAACAGCGCGAGGTGCTGCAACGCGGCCAGCTTGTCGCCGTTGATTCCCGCGGAGTTGGTGAACCCGGCGGCCAGCTTGTCCTTCCAGCCCTGCTCGGCCCACCGGCCGGCGGTGGCGTCCAGGAAGGCCTTGAACGGCGCGGAGACGCCGGCCATGTACGTGGGCGCGCCGAAGATGATCGCGTCGGCGCGGTCCAGCACCTCCCACGGGTACGGGCTGTCGTCGACGGCGATCAGGTCGACCTGCACACCGGGTACGGACCGCGCGCCGTCCCGGACCGCCTCCGCCTGCACCCGCGTGTGGCCGTATCCGCTGTGGTAAATGATCGCAAGACGCGTCACGTCTGCCCCTATCTCGTCTGCCGCCCGGGCCTGATCGCCCGAGCCGCATTAGACGCTAGGAGCCCGCCAAGCATTCGTCCAAGACGGAGTTTCGATGGCAACACTAAGCTCAGGTTATGGATGTCGACCTGCGTGACCTCGAACTGCTGGAGGCCCTCGACCGCGGCGTCACGCTCACCGCGGCCGCCCAGCAGCTTTACCTCAGCCAACCCGCGTTGAGCCAGCGGTTGATCCGGCTGGAGGAACGCCTCGGAACCCCGCTGTTCGAACGGCGCGGCCGCCGCCTGGTCGCCAACCGCGCGGGCAGGCGCATGGTCCAGGCGGCACACACCACGTTGGCGGAGTTGCGGGCGGCTACCCACGACGTCCGGCGGACCGGTCAGGGGCGCCCCGCACCGGTCCGGCTCACCTCGCAGTGCGCCGGCACGTACCAATGGCTACCGCCGGTGCTGCGCGACTTCCGGGCCCGCATGCCCGGCGTCGAGGTCCTGATCGAACATCTGCCCGACACGGAGGTGATTCCCGCGCTGCTGCGCGGCGACCTCGACCTCGCCCTCGTCACGAAACTCGACGCGGAGATGACCCAGCTCCGCCTGCGCCACCTCTTCGACGACGAACTGGTGGCCGTCGTGGCCGAGGACCACGCCTGGGCGGCGCGCACGCTCGTACGGGGCGAGGACTTCGCCGGCGTCCACCTCGTCCTCGTCGACGCGTACGACCCGCGCCGGGTGCCCGCGGTCGCGCTGCCGATCCCGCCCGGGGCCCACCCGGGCCGGCTCACCACGGCACCGGTCACCACGGACCTGCTCATCGAGTCGGTCGTCACCGGCGACGCGGTCACCGTGCTGCCGCTCTGGACCGTGGCCCCGTACCTGACGAGCCACGGCATCGTCGCGATACCCATCGACGGCCCGAGCCAGAGGCGGACCTGGTATTGCGCCACCCGGCACGCGGAACAGTCCGAAGGGGTGGAGGCCTTCGCCGAGGTGCTGGTCGAGACCCTCACCGCCACCGGCCCCCGAACCTGACCGCGGGACAGAACATGCGGGACGCATCGTTGTTTCCTGGCCCGAGCCGTCGCGCGTGTCCGGGTGAATCCCGCGGCCGCTTCTTCTCCCCATCGATGAACCGGCGTAGCTTCGGGAAACGAGATGGCGGAATACACGCGGAACTGGGGAGAGAATGCATAAGATCATCAGCCGTTCCCGACGTTCGGCCACCGCCTTGATCCTGGCTGCAGCCTGTTTAGCCGCAGGAACGATCAACGCACCGGCGGCTTCGGCCGCCGAGACCCAGTCGTGCGACACCCGCAAATGGGATCCGTTTTTCATGAACAAGAAAGACGCCGGCGCCAAGACCTCAAATGGCTACTCCGCCCTCAAGGGCGTCAAGATGTGCCTGTCCACATCGTCGTTCAGCGTCGAATTCCAGATCGAGGACGACAAGACCCGAGGATGGCACTGGCTCGATCTGGTCATGTTCATCGACGACGCCGGAGCCATCTGCCACTACGAGAACCTCAGGAAGAGGTCGAAGGCGGGGATCGCCTTCAAGACCACGAGGACCTGCTCGTGGACCGGCGGCCCGTACCAGGGCGAGCACACCATCTCCTGGTACTGGCGCGGCGACCTGAAGGACGACGGCAAGGGCGAGCTCGTACTGCCGGGCAAGGGCTCCCGCCCCAGCACCCTGCTGCGCGTCTGAGCCCTCGCGGGTCGGCGGACGTCAGTCGAAGTCGAACACGCTGTGCTTGTCGTAGAAATGAAGCACGTAACGGCAACGGACACAGATCATCAGAATCATCCGATGGCTGGTCAATCCCCACCGGCTGTCCTGGCGCGATTCTTCCTGCTGGAACTCCGTGCCACGGCACAGCGGGCACGCGAGATGAGGTGCTGTCACGACGATCATGGTATCGACGGCGCGCAACACGCCGAGCGACGAAGGATCGAAGGGGCCGCGGCACGGTTTCTCCGCAGCAGGTCGATGATCTTCGCGCTCAGCTCCGGCATGCCGCGTGGCGCGGCGGCCAGAGCAGGCTGGCCCTGGCGATACTGATCGTCGTGTACGAGAACATCCATGTCTCGGAGTCCCAGCGTCTCATCCTCCCGGTGATCCTGAAATGGGAGGAGGTCGATCCGGCCCGGCACGCCTTCGACCCGCTGGCCGCGCCGGCGGTGATCCGCGGTCTGCCGGCCGCCGCGGACGTGCCGGCCCGCCTCCGGGGCAGGCCCAGGGACCCCCGGGTCATCGAATGGAGCTACCACGTCGGACGGGTATGGGCCGACGAGATGAGCGCGGCCCTCGTCGGCCACTACGGCCGCTGGGCGTGCGGCTGGCGATGGTCGACGGGAGAGGGCGACTACGACGGGGGTCCGGGCACGACCTGGTGCTGCCCGCGCGACTCGATGTCGACTCCGGAGGCCACGCTGGAAGTGGTGACCGCGGCGCTGATCGACTGGCGGTCCTGGCTGGAAGACCTGAGTGAACGCTTCGGCCGGTTCCTGCCGATCCCGCCGGACGCCCCCGATGACGTGCTCCTCGACATCTGGGAACGAGCGGTGGCTCACCTGGTGACCGCGGTCGCCGACCGGACCGGGGGCGAAAGCGGCTGGTACGCCCATTGCCGCCAGGTCCTCGGCTGGTTCCTCTCCGCGGCGGGGATCCCCTCCGAACGGCACGAGAGGCTTCTCGAGGACGCCATCGGCGGCCGGTTCGACAGTTGGGCCGAGCCGGAACGGTTTGTGGTCACCGAGGTGGCCGAGCGGCTGGCCGAGGCGATGGTGCGACGTCCCGGTGCCTGACGACCTGCTCGACTGGTGGCGGGTGCGCCGGCAGGTGGCCTGGGCCACGGCCGCTAACCCGGTCGCCGGCCCGGTCGGCGGTCATCGAGACGGGTTCCTCGACTACGTGGAGACGACGGTGGCGGCGCGCGACGCCACGCGGGCCGCCCGGCTCCGGGCCGCGTTACACCAGGTGAGCGCCGCCGCGGCAGCCCGGGAGCGACTCGATTTCGACCTGCTCGCGCGCTGGCAGGCGCCGGTGCTGGGGGTACCCGAGGTCGGCTTCCGTACGGGCGCCGCATACGCCAAGGGCGGCCGGGAACGGTACGGCCTCGAGCCCGGCACCCGGCGCCGATTCGAGGCGTGCCTAGCCGAGGCGACCGATCCGCTGGTGCCGCTGCCGTCCCGCGCCGCCCGGGTGTATCTCGACGTGGCGTTCGTCCACCCGTTCCCGGACGGTAACGCCCGCGCGGCTCTGCTCTGCCTGTACTTCGTGCTGCGTCGCGACCGGGTGACGATCGACCTGGCCGCGCCGGTGCTCACCGTCGTCCGCCGAACCGGCGACCTACCCGGCACGCTGGACATGATCCGCCTGATGGAGGTCCTGATCGCCGCCACCCGGCGCCGCGCCGCGGCGAAGCCACCCGACAGGAACTGCTCGCTCCGGTAAACCGTTCACTTGGGCGGTTCGGTGCCCGCCTGCTCGCTGACGAGGTACGCCGCGTACCAGTCCGGCCAGTTCTCGTCGACCTCGCCGGTGCGCTGCTCGTGCTCACCGTGCGCGGCCGCCGCGCGGCGCAACCCGCTCGCCAGGTCGGTCAGCGACGCGTACGTCGTCTCCCCGGAGTCGGTCCGGCCCGGCAGCCGCGCGGTGACCTCCTGCAACACCCAGCCGTTGCCGTCGGGATCGCTGAACCGGGCGAGCGAGTTGTAGGTGGCCCGGTCGGGCGCCGGCCCGTCGGCGCGGCCCTCCGGCGTCCGGTGGAATATCTCGCCGACCTTGACGCCCTTCTCTGTCAGCTCGTCGCGCGCCTGCTCGATGTCGGCGACGATCAGATACAGGTTCTGCGCCGATCCCGGTGGGGTCTCCGCGGTTCCCGGAGCGAAGTGGATGGAGCAGGCGGAGCCCGGCGGTGTGAATTGAATCGCGCGGGCACCACCGAGGACGAAGTCCGCATCGAGCCGCCACCCGAGGCCGGCGTAGAACGCCTTCGCCCGATCGAGATCAGCGACCGGGAGAGTGACCACCTCGAGCTTCAGCTCGACGCTGTCACGGTTGTCCGTCGTCGTCATCGCGGCCTCCTCGGAGTGGCTCCGGGGACAACGGTGTCACCGCCCGCGTCCCGGTAGCCAGAGTCTGTGGCAGCGGCAAATCCGCACATCGTGCGACAACATGCGCCCTTTTCACAATCCCTTCACACGACCAGACCCGGTGACCATGAACGAAGGCCAGCGGCTACGGGGATCCACGACGTCCAGCGCCCGTTTTCGGGCGTTCGCGTCCCGTGGGCCGCCCTGGTTTAGTGGGATGGACAGGTGTTTGTACATCGGCGCCAGTGCCCCTTTGGAGGCAGCATGGGAACGATTACCACCACCGACGGCACGGAGATCTTCTACAAGGACTGGGGATCCGGCCAGCCGATCGTCTTCAGCCACGGGTGGCCGTTGTCGTCGGACGACTGGGACGCCCAAATGATGTTCTTCCTGCAGCACGGCTACCGGGTCATCGCGCACGACCGGCGCGGGCACGGCCGCTCCACGCAGACCGGCAACGGTCACGACATGAATCACTACGCGGGCGACCTGGCGGCGCTCACCGCCCACCTCGACCTGCACGACGCCGTACACGTAGGACACTCGACCGGGGGCGGCGAGGTCGTTCGCTACCTCGCCCGGCACGGACAGGGCCGGGTCGCCAAGGCGGCTCTGATCAGCGCGGTGCCACCGATCATGGTGCAGACCGAGGCCAACCCCGGCGGCCTGCCGAAGAAGGTGTTCGACGACATCCAGGCCCAGGTTGCCGGTCACCGGTCCGAGTTCTACCGCGACCTGCCGGCGACCGCCTTCTACGGTTTCAACCGGCCGGGCGTGGAGCCCGTCGAGGCGATCATCCAGAACTGGTGGCGGCAGGGCATGATGGGTGGCGCGAAGGCACACTACGACGGCGTCGTCGCGTTCTCGCAGACCGACTTCACCGAGGACCTCAGGAAGATCACGGTCCCGGTCCTGGTCATGCACGGCGACGACGACCAGGTGGTGCCGTACGCGGACTCCGCACCGCTGTCGGCCGGACTGGTGCAGAACGGCACGCTCAAGACCTACCCGGGCTTCCCGCACGGCATGCCCACCACCCACGCCGAGATCATCAACGCGGATCTGCTGGCTTTCCTGCAATCCTGATCCGACCGCGGTACCCGGGCGTGGCCCCGCCCGACCATCCGGTCGAGGACCACGCCCGAGCCCCGCCACACGCCGGACCTGGTCGGGCACGCCGTCAGATTTCAGCCTTGGGCCGGCGCGAGGTGGCGGCTGTGACCTCCGGCCCGCGCCGGTGACGCGTCAGGGCACGAGGATGTTGACGCGTCAGGGCACGAGAATGTTGCGGTAGATGCGGTTGTCGGTTCCCCGGGCGAACAGCTGCAGCGTGGCGCCGAAGACATCGGCACCCGGGCCGGAAGGTGTGGCTCCACCGCCTGGGACCTGTGCCCAGCCACTCCAGGCACCACCGCTGAGGACGTTGCGGTAGATGGCGTTGTCGGTACCGCGGACGACGAGGTTGAGCCCACCGTTGAACACCGTGGCCGCGGGACCTGAGGGCGTGGCCCCGCCACCGGGAACCTGCGCCCAACCACTCCAGGCACCACCGCTGAGAACATTCCGGTAGATCGCATTGTCCGTACCGCGGACGACAAGGTTGAGCCCACCGTTGAACACCGCAGCCGCGGGAGCCGACGGAGTGGCCCCGCCACCCGGAACCTGCGCCCAACCACTCCAGACACCACCGCTGAGAACATTCCGGTAGATCGCATTGTCCGTACCACGGACGACAAGGTTCAGCGCACCGTTGAACACCGCGGCCGCGGGAGCCGACGGAGTGGCCCCACCACCCGGAACCTGCGCCCAACCACTCCAGACACCACCGCTGAGAACATTCCGGTAGATCGCATTGTCCGTACCACGGACAACGAGGTTCAGCGCACCGTTGAACACCGCGGCCGCGGGAGCCGACGGAGTGGCCCCACCACCCGGAACCTGCGCCCAACCACTCCAGACACCACCGCTGA